>JAGWYI010000461.1 GCA_018969455.1 Bacteroidota bacterium
CTGCCTGCGCGGGCGCGGGCAGGCAAGAGCGGCGCAAAACTTATTTCCCAAACCAGCCAAATCGCATGGTGAGTGCCAACATCGGCGCGTTTAAGTCACGTTTGCCGTAACTTCCATAACCTTCAAATCCGGAAACCAGCCGATATCCTGCCGATCCACTGATACGCATCCAGCGGGCTATGTTCAGTTCCAGCCCAACTTCCGGTATTCCCACAAATACCACATCCTCCCAGTTGTTGTCAGACCAATCGGGGTCTGTTTTAAAATCGGTCACACCGGTACTGCCAACCGCCAATTTTATGGAAGCATATGGATGTAAAATCCGGAAAGATGGCGCAGTGTAACCCAACCACAAGCCTCCATATCCCATGGCCAGTTGTTTTTCGCCAACTTTTACGGCGTCAAAGGTTTCTCCCATACCAAAAGCGCCTACAAAACCGCGGTCAAATACCACACCGCCGCCGCCGCCAATTCCATACCCCGTACGGTTTTTGGTATTGCTCCAACTGTATATCGGGCCGCCAAAACCGCCGCGCAATTTGCTGTTTTTGAACAAGGTTTGTTGTTCCTGGGCCACCAATAGGCTCACAACCATCATGAAAAATGCAGATAAGATGAATTTTTTCATTGCTTCAGAGATTTTTTTTGAACAATTATCGGGTCGAATAACAGGTCGCCCCACTTTATTTCAAGACACTTCCCTGCGCTTTTACCCTGATTCTCCCTTCCAATTTTTAAAACTGCGCGTACCTTTGTCGCATGAAATATCGTTTGCCTGCCGAATGGGAACCCCAAAGTGCCGTTCAACTCAGTTTCCCGCATCCCGATACCGATTGGGCCAATGTGCTTGAGGAGGTAATGCCATGTTTTGTTGCGATTGCCGAATCCGTTGCCCGATTCGAAAAGGTACTGATCGTATCCAGTCAACCCAACGAAACCGCGCGTTTACTGTCGCATATCCCGGCCAACCGGCTCCAGATTGTGGAATGCCCATCCAATGATACCTGGGCGCGCGATCATGGCGGAATCACAGTACAAAAAACCGACGGCTCGGGTCAATTTGAAATCATAAATTTCGTTTTTAATGGCTGGGGATTGAAGTTTCCGGCAGATAAAGACAATCAAATTACTGAAACCCTGCATCGAAAAGGCGTTTTCCGGGCGCCAATCCGGCATGGAGGATTGGTTTTAGAAGGGGGCGGAATCGAAAGTAATGGAGAGGGCGTGTTGCTCACTACGGCCGAATGTATGCTTTCCCCCAACCGAAACCCGCATTTGACAGAATCGGAAATCGTTTATCATCTCCAACAAAGTTTTGGCGTTAAAAACGTCATTCTCTTGCGCAATGGCTATCTGGAAGGCGATGACACCGATTCCCACATCGATACCCTTGCTCGCTTCTGCACACCCGATACCATCGCATACGTTCAATGCAATCAGCCCAATGATCCGCACTTTGAGGCGCTACAAAAGATGGAGGCCGAATTGCTTGCGCTGAAAGGCTTTCGTTGTGTGCCTTTGCCCTGGCCCGATGCCTGCTACGACGATTCAGGGCAGCGATTGCCTGCAACTTATGCCAACTTCCTGATTATCAACGGAGCAGTTCTTGTGCCAACTTATGAGGTTCCCCAAGATGAAGCAGCCATTCAGGTATTTAAAAACCTGTTTCCCGACCGTGAAATTATAGGCATTCCCTGTCGACCGCTTATTCTCCAACACGGATCCCTGCATTGCGTTACCATGCAATATCCTGAAGGGGTTGTTGCATAAATTATTGATAAATAAAAATATATGAAATCAAAAATTATTAAAGTTGGATTGGTGCAGCAGAGTTGCTCCACCAACAAACAGCAAAATATCGAAAAAACCCTGCAAGGCATCGAAAGCTGTGCCGCCCAGGGCGCTCAATTGGTAATCTTGCAGGAATTGCATACCGGTATTTATTTTTGTCAGGCCGAAGACACTGCGTTGTTTGACCTCGCAGAACCCATTCCGGGCCCCGATACGGAAGTTTTCGGAGCGGCTGCGAAAAAGCATGGCGTGGTGTTGGTTACATCCTTGTTTGAAAAAAGAGCCCCTGGCTTATACCACAACACTGCAGTGGTTTTCGAAAAAGATGGTTCCATTGCCGGCAAATACCGGAAAATGCACATTCCAGATGATCCGGCGTATTATGAAAAATTTTATTTTACTCCTGGAGATCTTGGTTTTCAACCAATTGGCACTTCTTTGGGTAAGCTCGGAGTGCTTGTTTGCTGGGACCAATGGTACCCGGAGGCAGCGCGCTTAATGGCTTTGGCAGGGGCTGAATTGCTCATATACCCGACGGCAATTGGTTGGGAAAGCAGTGATACGCCCGAGGAAAAAGAACGCCAGCACGGTGCTTGGTATACCGTACAACGCGGTCATGCCGTTGCAAATGGTTTGCCTGTAATTGCAGTGAACCGGGTGGGGCTGGAGCCAGACTGGACCGGTGTGACTGGAGGCATTCAGTTTTGGGGACAAAGTTTTGTGGCCGGACCACAAGGCGAAGTCCTGTACCTGGCCCCTTCCGATCGGGAAGTAAATGCAGTGATTGATATCGACACCGCGCGCACCGAGGCTGTGCGCCGCATTTGGCCCTTCTTCCGCGACCGTCGTATTGACGCTTATGCAGGACTGACGCAGCGTTATTTGGATTAAACGTTGAACTTATTGTTTATTAAGGCTGCCCTGATTTTTTGAACTAACACCACCTCAATCTCAAATGCTGCTGCAACTTGAGCATCAGACCAACCGGGGTTATTCTTTATAAAATTCATAATGCCTTTCTCTATACCTTCTTGTATGCCTTTCTCTATGCCTTCTTCTACCCCTTTTTCGTACAACTCCAGGAAATAAGGTTTGTATTTCAGGGCTTCTTCAGCACTTAACAGGTTTTCCATATTCATGATTTTTTTATTAAACGATTGAGAGGTAGCACTCATATACATTGCAGTTGCAATCGAAAAATTTAAAATTTCCTCATTATTCGCTCTTTCCGCTGCAAGTATAATGAATTTCTTCCAGAAAATCTCAATATACTGCTCATTTCTGCTGTGCTTTAAAGCCAATAAAAATCGGCTCAGGTAAATTGTTTTTAGGGTATCCAGGGTTTCGTCTGAAAAAGTATTCAAATCCACCAGATCATATTCAAAAGTCGGTATATACTTTAAAAACTGGGATGGAAGGTCTGGGAACAGATTTTCAGCAGCATCTTTGACAAATAAACCTGTTCCGTGGTATAAAACGATCGGAACTATTAATGGAAAAGATTCCTGACGCGTCCAATGTTCCTGCCAAATGTGAAAAATATAACGCCCAAGCTGTAATAATAGTTCACCAACTGCGGGTGCATCGCTTTTATGCTCAATTAGGGTTATTACGCGTACGGGCTTCCCAGTTTTCATTAATCCAGCGTAGGAAATATCCGTGAAATGGCTTCGAAGTTTTTCGTCTATGAAGGAATCTTTCATCAATGCAAGAGAATCCCACTCAATCATTTCGGAAACTTGGCTGTCCAATGCAAATTGTAGGAATGCCTGCGCCAGATCTCGGATTTGAAGCACAAACCGAACATATTTATCGTGCGGCTGATGCACAAAACTCAGGATATTGAGTTCCGGGATTCCTGATTTTTTGTTTTTAGTTTTATCCATAATGGGGTAAAATTAAAACAAAAATCTAAAAACAAAACATATTGTTTGTTGAT
>JAGWYI010000462.1 GCA_018969455.1 Bacteroidota bacterium
AAAACCCAACCATACAAACAAAATAATAGGCAAACATTGTCCCAATAACAAACAGAATCAAAGCCAATCCAACAAAGTACTTTTTTGCTAATAAATATCTTATCGCTTTAACAAAAAGGTAAATTTCATTTAAACCCAGCACCACAGAAATGATCATCGTTCCGATCATAGTGTACTCAACTGGAAAATGGACCACATTATATAAAGGTAAACACAAAAACACTTGTAATCCTGGTAATAAAACATTCAAAATGATGCTAATTCGCATAATTAAGGTGTTTAATAAAACAACTTTAAACCAAGAATCTTGGCCTGTAATCATTCAAAAGTCGTTCGCTTTCCCTGTTTTCACTTCACCCCCAATTCACCGATCGCATACCCATTCGGGTAACTTTTTACCCGGCGTTTCGTCCGAAATTTCGGCTTCTTGCGCAAAGGTACACAGGCAAGAATCCATTTGCGCAGCTCCATGGCGCTGTACAAAACAGCGCGCACCAGCCAGTTTGGGCGAGGGTATTGCATGGCCTGGCGCAAACGTTCGTCCATGATGGCATAAGCAAAGGGTTTGGCGACTGGAAACAAAAACCGGGGCAAATACCAGCCCAACATCAAATGCAGGGTCGCATCTGCTACTTTACGGCCAGCTTCGGTATAGCCAAATTGCGTTTGTTCGTACCGGGTGTTAAACTGCTCCATCGCCTCAAAACTGGGCGGAATATCCTGAATACCCATCCGTTTCCCGATTTCCGACCACAAAGTATAGCCCGCAATCAGTTCTTTGGGCGTGGAAATGCGGTAGCCATAACGCAGGTTCCATCGATAAGGCTCAATGACAAAAGTGCTGAGCACGTATGTAAAATCGTCGTTTGAAATTTTAAAACGCCCATGCATCTGGTTCATGCGCGCAAGGGCTGCTTTGCCCCGTTCACTGTCGTACCCGTGCTCAATGATTTCACTGAGGATCAAATCGGTATCATCATAGCGCTTTTGGGTACGCTCCGTGAATTCGCGGGTACCCAAAAGCAGTTTCCCGATACTCGGAACCGCAAAGGTGCGAAACAGCGCAAACTCCAGCGCCCGGGTATTATCCCAGGGAAAATCGTGGTAAGCCACCCAATGGCAGATTTCAAGATGGTCTTTTCGGGCATCTAAAGGGGCGATTTTGGACAGGAAAGTTTGTTTGCGCATCACAACAGGTTAGTTTCTGGATCAAAGATAAAACCAGGTAGTTTTATATCGGTCAATCTGCGTTTGAATTCCCCCTAATCCATATATTTTATAATATTTGCAGATCGTAATCGCTAAATTTTATTAAATTTACAGATCACAATCACAATATTTTATAAAAATGATCGAACGTGCACTCCGAAAGGAGATCGAACGCCGCTGGGATTCCGGCAAAGCCATCATTATTTTAGGCCCCCGGCAGGCAGGTAAAACCACCTTGTTGCGTCAAATCTGTGTTGAAAAGGGTGCATACCTTTTTCTCAATGGCGATGATAAAGTAGTGGTACAATCCCTTGAAAATGCCAATGAGTCGCTGCTTCGCCAAATCATTGGGCGGCATAAAACGGTCTTTCTCGATGAAGCACAACGGGTACGCAACGTGGGTTTGGTGCTCAAAATCATTACCGACCAAATGCCGGAAGTACGCTTGCTGGTAAGTGGGTCATCGTCCCTCGATTTGGCTTCCGAACTCAACGAACCGCTCACCGGACGCAAGTGGGAATTTCATATGTACCCTATTTCCTGGGCGGAGCTGGTGCACGCTGCAGGGTTTTTGGAGGCTCGAAAACAATTGGAAATACGGTTAGTATACGGCATGTACCCAGAGGTGATCAACCAAACAGGGGATGAACGGGAAGTGCTGAATCAACTCAGCGGTAGTTATCTCTATCAGGATGTGTTGCAATACGGCCAAATTCGCAAGCCTGAATTAATTGAAAAACTGCTCACTGCCCTTGCCCTTCAATTGGGTGTCGAAGTGTCGTACAACGAATTGGCCCAATTACTTCAAGTAGATCGTCACACAGTGGAACAGTATATCAACCTGTTAGAAAAGGCTTTTATCATATTCCGTTTGCAGCCCTTAAGTCGCAACCTGCGCAATGAAATTACCAGCAACCGGAAAATATATTTTTACGACAACGGCATTCGAAACGCAATATTAGCCGATTTCAAACAACCTGCTTTACGCACAGACATCGGCGCATTGTGGGAAAATTTCCTGGTCAGTGAACGAAAAAAACACCTCGAATATCAACGTGTTTGGGCCAAAACCTACTTTTGGCGCACCTACCAACAACAAGAGATTGACTATGTTGAGGAATCCGACGGTGCATTTTCCGCGTGGGAAATGAAGTGGAACACCAAACGAAAAGTAAAATTCTCTGAATCGTTTTTGCAAGCCTACCACCCGGAAAGAAAGGAAGTATTACACCCTGAAAACTTTGAAGGGTTTTTAGGGCTAATATAGATCATTAAGAGCCTATTAAAAATGCCATTTGCGCAAGGTATCAACTTGGCGCACAACCGCTTACAAGAAATTGCAAACAAAATAAAATAGTACACCTATGAAAAAGCATCAAAAAATAATCTACTGGATAGCAACCATTTGGCTTTCTTTAGGAATGGTCTCAACAGGAATTGTGCAGATCCTGCAGCTGGACGTATTTTGGTCCTGCATTATTGCTTACTTTAACGATTCTTTTCTGGACCTATAAACCCAACAATCGAAAATTGTTGGTTGTTTAAATTAATTAAAACCAACGAAATGTGGTGGTCGGACTTCCCATGTTTTATATCGGTCAATCTGCGTTTGAATTCCCCCTCGACTGCATATGTTAAATCCAGTTAAAATAACAAGCGCCTACCAGGAATTATTAACCCATGCGAGAATTTTGTTTGATTTTATCCAAACTTTGTATTTTTGGCAAAAAAAGGCTCAACTGGGCAAAAACCTCCAAAAGAGAGTCATTTTATAAAAATATAGATTTATAAGGCTCTTATACCCGAATTTAAATGGATAAGAAGTCATCCATTTTCATAACTACGGAGTGGTTGCTATAATCTGCCTTTTATTCCAGAGTCCGCGCTTCCGGAAAAACCATTTGAACACAACAATCGCATCGGTGTGGCGCCAGGTATACGGCAAAGCCTGCATTCGATTGTGCAATCCCGTGAAAACATGAATGCTCAGGAGTTATTGCCCCACGATTTTCTGGCACAGATGAGGCTTGAAGCCGATCCTGTTGCCGATCAGGCCATTGTTGACATTTTGGCCGAAGGTTTTGGGCAGATGCAGCAATTGTACCAGACCTTAAGTTCCAATGAAAAGTTAAAAGCGCTTCCGCCTTCCTCGGCGCTTCGACGTTATTTTGAAACAAATGCGGTGCTTCCGGAATGGGCTGATGCACAGCAGTGTGCCATCGGACAGGATGTGTTTCGCCGCTTCGGCATTGAGATTACAATGCTGCTTTTTTATGTTTCCCTGCCAGCAGCGTACAGTTGCAGGCATGGGGCGCATGTATTGGTAGAAACAGGGCGCCTGATTACCCGAAAAGGAAAAGAAGACCGGTTTGCCCACCGTTTGATGGAAACAGCCCAGTTTGTACTCGATGTAATGGAGCCGGGCGCCTTTCTTCCGGAAGGGAATGGTATGGAGGTAGCCTTAAAAATTCGGCTCATTCATGCCTCTATTCGCTATTATTTGA
>JAGWYI010000463.1 GCA_018969455.1 Bacteroidota bacterium
AAAGCGGTTGCGTTTATGGTCGACACTATCTAAGTAGGCTTTGGAATTGTGCACCTGGTAAATGCTGTCTTTGCGCGTATAATCGCGTACTTCCTCGGGCGTAAGCGGCACCGGACGAACCCGGTTCCAGTACATCGTATCCCGTTGATTGGCAAGCGGTTCCACCCGGAATTGCTCTTTGTCAAAAATGCCCGGGATGGCAGGTTCCTGCAAATTATATCCGGAAAAAACGCCATTGTAAAAACCGCCGATTTTAAAACCCAGAATTCCGAATTTGAAACTGGTGATTTGCGAAAGCAGGCGCCAGGTATCGGGTTTTTCGATCAGGGCAAATTCCTGGCGGATGCGCATGGTATCGAGAATGGGCTGCTTGATGGCGTTGCCGGTAAGCGCCAGATCGAGTCCGGCCAGATTCCAGTATCCGTCTACGATGTACACAAAACCGCTGAAAACCGGGTCGTAATTGCGTTTGGGCGTAACTTGTATCTTCTCGATTTCATAGCCGTTTGGGTCTTTGTAGGAACCGATAAATTTAAAATTATAATAAGAAAACGCATTGTCGGCCAATGGGGAAAGGATGTCGCGGTCAACATTAATGCGTTCGTTGTACAGGTCGAAATCGGTCAGCGTAGCCCGGTTCATGCTGTACGCCTGGGCGCCGCCGCTCACCTTGCTGGAGATCATGACCTCTTTTTTGCGTTCGGGTTTGAATTGGGCGTACACTTTCGACACCGATTCGGCAAGGTAAAGGACGCCGGTTCGGTTGGTGTCGAGCACGCCGCCCATGTCGCCGATGTCTTTGCCGAAGATCTTTTTTGGGGCATCCAGCATTTTATAAAACCCCTTGATGTACACTTCAACGCTGTATTGTTCCACTTTTTTGTGGTAATAGGCGCGCCTGGCGATGGCTTCGCGCATGATGCGGTAGGCCGGATCTTCGCCGTTGATGACCACCTCTGCCAGGGCGAGGTCGCTGGGTTCCATTTTGATGCGCAGGGATTTGGTTTGGGCGCCCAGTTCTACGGATTGTACAACTTGCTTGTAACCAATGTATTGTACTACCAAATCGGTTTTTCCTTCCGGGCCGTTGAGTTTGAAATAGCCATTTGCATTGGTGGTGGTACCGTTGGTGGTATTTTTAAAATACACCGTAGCGTAGGGTAGGGGAGCGTTGTTTTCATCAAAAACAGTACCGCTGATGCTGGCGGTATTTTGCGAAAATGCCGCCGAGGCTATGCAAACAAAGGTAAAAATCAGGAGGCGCATGACAGAAAGGGATCGTTTTTCGTTACAAAAGTGTACCTGCGTTGCGTAAAAATGAAAGCGGCATTGCATCTTTAACCCGACTTTAACCGTATGGAAGACTTATCAAGCCGTTTCAGGCAACATGTTCGGGCAAAAAATTGGCTTGCCGAAGGTCAAAAATGCCTGGTAGCCGTTAGTGGCGGATTAGATTCGATGGTGCTGGCCCGGCTCCTGCTGGATTCCAACATGCATTTTGGCATCGCGCACTGCAATTTTCAATTGCGCGGGCAAGAATCGGATGAAGATCAGCAATTTGTGCAACATTGGGCGCTGGAAAATGGCATTTCCTGTCATATCGCTGTTTTTGATACGCTTCAGTACGCCGAACAAAAGCAGCTTTCGATTCAAATGGCAGCCCGGGAATTGCGTTATGGCTGGTTTGAAACCTTGCGCGAAGAAGCGCAATACGACTGGATTGCCACCGCACACCACCACAACGATGCGGTAGAGACTTTTTTTCTTCATTTTCTACGCGGCGCCGGATTAGATGGCTTGTGTGGCATCCCGGAGCAACAGGGGCGTGTGATTCGGCCATTGTTGTTTGCCACGCGGCCCGAATTGCAGGCTTTTGCGGTGGCCAGTGGCATCAAATGGCGGGAAGACAGCAGCAATGCCCTGGATTATTACGAACGCAATTATTTGCGGCATGAGGTGTTGCCTGCCTTGACTGCAATAAAACCCGAATGGATAGAAGTGTCCAGGCGCAACCTCGCGCACTTGCAGGACGCGCGCGACAATCTTGAATACCTGGTGCAGCATTTTTTGGGTACAGATAAAACGCGGGTGTCAAAAAGCCGCTTGCTTGAAATTCCGGCGCCCGCCCATTTTCTGCACCTGTGGCTGCGTCCATTTGGCTTCCTGCCTGCGGTGGCGCGCGAGTTGGCACAAAATATAGACCACACAGGAACCCGCTGGTATAGTGAAACGGGGTATACTGTTTTAATTGATCGTCAGTTTGTTGTACTGGAACAAACCGGTGTAGCAGATCCGCCTGTTGTGGTGGAGGCAGGCGATTTGATGTTGCGCTTGCCAGATGAATCCCGGGTTTTCTTTCTGCCCGTTGGACCTGGAACGCCCTTTCCGGATGGAAAGACAGCGGCAATGGTGGATGCAGACAAGCTGATATTTCCTTTAAAGTTGCGGCATTGGGCGCTGGGAGATGTGTTTCAGCCGCTGGGAATGCAGGGCAAACATCAGAAATTGCAGGATTTTTTCACCAATTTGAAATTGTCTCGTTTGGAAAAGGATAAAATATGGGTTTTGGAAAACGGCGACGGCGCACTCATCTGGGTACTGGGCTACAGGCCTGATGAGCGCTTCAAAGTGTTACCGGAGTCACGTAACTTGCTTAAAATCAATTGGAATGCCCGTGATTGAACTCGCCTACCTGCCTCCGGTTTCCTGGATGAGTTTATGCTGGAACCTGCCCGATTTGGAAATAGAGGCCTGCGAACATTTTCAAAAAGGATCATACCGCAACCGTTGTCACATAGCCGGACCCAATGGCGTGCAGCGGTTGAGCATACCTTTGTACAAAGGGAAACACCAGCAAACGCCCATTCGGGAAGTGCGGATATCGTATGAAATTGCCTGGCAACGGCAGCATTGGCGCAGCATAGAGGCCGCTTATGGCAATGCGCCTTATTTTCTGCATTATGCCGACGGACTGCGCCCGTTTTATGAAAAAAAACAGGTGTATTTGTTTGATTTTAATCTGGAATTGCTGGAATGGGTGCTGAAAAAATGGGGAAATACCCGCGTTTTACGCTTAACCGAAAGTTACCTGCCTGCCGGAATGCTCAGGGAAGATTTTCGCGGCCGGGTGGATCCACAGACGCCCGGGTCTGCGCCCTGGTTTGCGCCGCAGCCCTATTCCCAGGTTTTTCAGGAACGCTTTGGTTTTTTACCCGATTTGTCGGTGCTGGATTTGTTGTTTTGTTGCGGGAAACAAGGCAGCAGCGTATTGGAGCGGAGTATAAAATCTTAGCCTATTACCATTGGTGATAAAAAAATCGCGCTGCCATTTGTTTATTTCCGGCATTTCCCACAGTATTGTGCTTGAGAGCGTTTCGACGTTCATGGGCAAGAGTTGGTTTATGTTTCGTACCACAAACCTAAACATTTGCCCTTTTTTATTAATATGTTTTTAAATCGTATACCTCGATTTCTTTACGAACCATTGAAAAATAGAATTTAAACAAAACTAATCATGAATGATATTGGTATGAAAATTCTGAAACTTTATACAAATAATATTTATTTATATAATAAAAAATCTTATCTTTTATTGATTATGCTTTTGTTCGTTTTTATAACTTGTAAAAACAAAGTTGAGCATCCTTCAACCGATGTAAAAGAAATGGGTCGTGATAGTTTATGGCTAGAGGATTCCATCAG
>JAGWYI010000464.1 GCA_018969455.1 Bacteroidota bacterium
TTGAGCATTGAAATTGATCGTTTTTCCAACGATACCATTTATGGCCGGTTTTCGGGTGTATTATTGAATGGCGCCGGAAGCATGGCGAGCCTTGATTCCGGCGCTTTTCGGGTGTTTTTATACCGTCAATAGGCCCATTTCAAGAAAAGTGAGCCCCAGGTAAAGCCCCCGCCAAAAGCGGTAAGCACCACGTTATCTCCTTTTTTAAGTTGTTTTTCATATTCCCAGAGGCAAAGAGGCAGGGTTCCAGCGGTAGTATTGCCGTATTTTTCAATGTTGGTCATGACTTTTTCAATCGGGAATTCCAGGTGCTCGGCAACAGAGGTAATGATGCGCATGTTGGCCTGGTGTGGCACCAACCAGTTAATGTCTTGGGTGGTCATTTTGTTGCGTCGGATCAATTCTTCTACGGTGCCGGCCATACCCCGAACGGCGTGCAAAAAAACCCGTTTGCCATCCTGATAGACATAATGTTCGCGGTTGGCTACTGTTTCCATAGAGGCAGGGTGTAAGGATCCGCCGGCTTTCATATGGAGGACATGGCGGCCTGAACCGTCGCCACGCAATACAAAGTCTTGAATGCCATTGCCTTCCGTATTGGGTTCGAGCAAAACAGCGCCTGCGCCGTCTCCAAAAATTACGCAGGTATTTCGGTCGGTATAATCTATAATAGATGACATAAAATCGGCGCCTACAACAATCACTTTATTGTACACACCCGTTTGAATGAATTGCGATCCAGTGGCAAGTGCGAACAAAAAGCCCGAACAAGCTGCATTTATATCGTAACCAAAGGCATTTTTCGCCCCAATTTTGTCACAAACCGTATTGGCAGTATCGGGGAAAACCATATCAGCGGTAACAGTGGCCACGATAACCATGTCGATTTCACCGGGTTTTGTTCCGGTTTTTTCCAGCAAGCCCTTAATTGCCTCCACGCACATATCGCTGGTTGCCCAACCCTCTTTTTTCAAAATTCGACGTTCCCGGATACCGGTTCTGGAAGTGATCCATTCGTCATTGGTATCTACCATTTTTTCCAGATCGAAATTGGTTAGTCGATCTTCGGGAACCCAGCCTTGAACGCCGGTAATCGCAGCACGCGTTTTTGTCATTTTCAATGAATTTTTATGAATCCTGCAAAAATAAAACAAAGCCCAGAAATGAAAGGGCAAAATTGCTTTTGTTGTGCATGTAAAAACAAATTTTATTTTAAAATAGAGGAAATTCGCTAAATAATCTGTATTTGCCGGGATGATTGCGTGGAATGTTTGAAATTTAATTTGTTTTCTTTGGTTTTTCTTTCCAAAGCTTGCCTCGTTTGAGCACGGTGCTACAGCCTTGAATTAATCCTGTAATATGCTGTATATTCATGTTTTGGAAAAAAGGCTAAAATTGGATTCATCTGACTTGCAACCAAAGGTTGAAAGAAATGTTTTTTTTAAAATTTGATTCTGATTCGCAATAAATTAAATCAGTTCGATAAGTTTGCCCTATGAAGTCCTATTTGTCGCTTGTCAAGTTCAGTCATACTTTGTTTGCGCTTCCCTTTGCGTTAAGCAGTTTTACCATTGCTGCAACCCTTTACCCGGATATGTTTCAGTTTCGGCTGTTGTTGTTGGTATTGGCTTGCATGGTTTTAGCCCGCAATGCAGCCATGGGATTCAATCGCTATCTGGATCGGCACATTGATGCATTGAACCCGCGTACCCGGCAACGTGAAATTCCTGCTGGAGTTATATCGCCGGAATCGGCCCTGGCCTTCGTTGTAATAAATGGAATTTTATTTATGGTATGTAGCTGGTTTATCAACCGACTTTGTTTCGCTTTGTCGCCGGTGGCTTTGTTGGTTATTTTGGGCTACAGTTATACCAAGCGATTTACCTGGATGTGTCATTTGGTGTTGGGCCTGGGGCTTGCACTGGCCCCGATTGGGGCATATTTGGCAATTACCGGGCAATTTGCCATGCTTCCAGTACTTTTGGGGGTATCTGTTTTATGTTGGGTTGCCGGTTTTGATGTAATCTATGCCTTGCAAGATGTTGCTTTTGATCAGGAGCAGCAGTTGTACTCCATGCCTTCTTTTTTTGGGAGAAAGCAAGCCTTGCGGATATCAGAGTTTTTGCATCTGGCATCGGCTGTATTTTTGATTTATGCGTTGTGGTTATTGCACGCGCAAACGCATGAGGCAGGATGGCTGAGCTGGGTAGCCGGGGCAATATTTCTGGGTTTGTTGCTTTTCCAACACAGTCTGGTGAAGGTGGATGACCTGAAGCGGGTAAATCTGGCCTTTTTTACCACCAATGGAGTTGCAAGTGTCATTTTCGGGGTTCTAACCATCGCCGATTTGACGATACACGCAATTTAATATTTTGAAACGATTTTAGCGATTCCCGCTCTGAAATGGCTTGGCGTTTATTTCTATTTTTTACATTAGTTGGATCATTTAAGCATTCCTGTTTGTGCGCGCAATCGGCACAAGTACTGGCCAACCGTGCGAATCGGGCGCTCAACAACGGAAATTTGGAAGAAGCCGCATTTTTGTACGAACGAGCCGGCCAGTTAAGAGGTGGAAAAACGCCCAATATGTTGCGTGCCGGTGATGCTTATTATCGTTTGCGTAACTATTCCAAAGCGGCAAATTGTTACCATCGTGTGGCAGATTTGGCTTTAAAATCCTTTAAAGATGGAATACAGTATGGTAAATCACTAAAACAAAGCGGGCGCTATCAAGATGCGCTGGATGTATTTGTCCATTTTGCACGCAATTATCAGGGCGATGACAAAGCGCTGTTAATACCAGTCGTGCAGCGGGAAATAAAAGGTTGCAAACGGGCTCTTGAACTTGAAAGCCTGCACGACAGCTTACAAAACCCAGCCTATACCTTGCATTTATTACCGCCTGAAATTAACGGTGACTTTATCAAACTTGCGCCCATTCCATTTTCTGATCGCTTGCTATATTTCGTGGTTTCCACTCCAGACGGCAACCAGTTGGTACGTAGTTTGCGTATGGATAATGTATGGCAAAAAGCCCAAAAAGCCGAAGGTTTGCCCGAGGCCATCTCCAGGCGCTTTGGCTCAGGATCCTTTTCACCCGATGGAAAACGTTTTTATTGTACCGAATGTACCTCGTTTAAACGTTCCCGCGCTCAAATCAAGCAAGGTATTACCACCCGATGCGAAATTTATCAAACCCATCGGACTGAAGCGGGCTGGTCGGAACCGCGCAGGCTGCCAACATACATCAATTTGCCAGGCACTTCTGTCTTGCACCCTTTTGTAACGCAAAACGGGCATCAGGAAATGCTCTATTTCGCCAGCGATCGTCCTGGCGGACTGGGCGGCTTAGACCTTTATCGAACAGAACGGTCGATAGAGGGCGACAGTTTGGATTTTTCATTGCCCCAAAATCTTGGAAATCAAATCAATACGCCGGGAGACGAGGTTTCGCCTTTTTTTGACGCTTTCAATCAGACCTTGTGGTTTTCCAGCAATGGCCAGGTCGGTTTGGGCGGTTTTGATGTGTACAGCAGTTTGTGGGAAGATGGAAACTGGGCTGTGCCCCAACATGCAGGCTCGCCTTTTAATTCGCCGGCAGATGACTTGTTTGTCGTATTTAAAAAAAATGGAAACGGCGGATATCTCGTTTCAAACCGTATATTTGGCGATGCGCGCACTCAAACCGTGACGCAGGAT
>JAGWYI010000465.1 GCA_018969455.1 Bacteroidota bacterium
CCAAAACGGACAGCCATGATATGCCAGTTGGGTTGAACGACTGCTTCAAATACCTTGGATTTGGAACCGCTTCCATAAGCCACAAAACCCAGTTTTTTACCTTTCAGTTCCTGCCCTTCGCGCGCGCTGCACTCGAGTGCGCTCATGAGTGCCAGGAAAATAGAGGCAGTGTACAGGTTTCCGGTTTCCTGGCTGGCCCTTTGTGCCTGCTCGAGTTTTTGTGCTACAAACCGCTGATACAGTGGAGAATCACTTACCGATTTGAGAAAACGGGCTTGCAATTTTTCAAATTGCTCGGCGCCTTCCGAAGGTTCTTCCAAGTGGTATTGGGCGGCATCTGATTTCCACAGGCCTTTTGCTTTGCGTTCGGCAACAAATCGGGCCACATACATGCGTTTGGCGTGATAAGCATAAGGAAGATGAAAAATCATGCGGGCCCAGCGATCGGACAATGCCGGAAATTGATGCGCCTCAAACAGGCCTTCCTGAATGGCCAGTGTGCGAAAATGATCGAGCGCTTCTTCCATTCTGTTTTGATAACACTGGTTGCTATATTGTCCGTCAAATACGGGCGTCTCTGAAAATTGTTGGCGTCGGGGTTTGTAGAAGTCGTGCACGCCCTCTGTGGCTACACCAACCAGCCTCCGTACCACCAGTAAACGCGGATTCCAGCGCAGCAGCATGGCCACTGCACCTGCGCCCTGCGTATATTCTCCCGACGAGCCCAATTCGTATTTCGCCACATCGGAGGCCACCACAATCGCGATGTTTTCGGGGTTAGTGGCCACCCAATCCAGGCAATTTAACAGGGCATCTACTGCGCCGATGCAGGCAAACGTCAAATCTACCACATCGCAATGTTTGAAGCATCGCGGTCCGAAATCGGCTTCAAATTGGGTTTCCAACATTTCGGTGGCGTAGGTTGCAGTGGGCTTAGCCATGTCCAATGCACTCTCTGTTCCGAGGTATATGCGTCCTATTTGGCGTGGGTCGAGTTGATTCTGCACAATTAAGCGCGAAATGGCTTCTACAGCCATGGTTGCAGCGTCTTCATGGGCATCGGGCAAGGCCATTTTGTGCAATCCAAGCCCGATCGATAATTTTTCGTAAGAGATGTTGCGCTTTTCTGCAAGCGTTTCAATGTCGAGATACAGTTTCGGTATATAACACGTCATGTCGTCAATACCGATAGGGAGCAAACGTTTCGCCATAATTCAGATGTGTATTGCTTTCAAGGTAGTCGAACCGGAAGGGTTCGGCGTTTGTTCTGCATTGTGGCACTGCAGAAAGGATGAAAATGGCCTATTTGGTAGGAGAAACGAATCAGATTAGGAAGGGCTGCCTCAGCAGCTGAGGTTTTTGTGGTAAAAATTTTTTGGCATAGATGGGGCAAAAATATGCCGTTTTGCCGGAAGTTTGGTATCCTTTAAGGCTTGTTAACAAGGCCTGAGTGAATTTGTTCGAACGCGGTATAAAAAAATAAATAAAAAAATTATGTCAAAATATTTGTTTATAAAAACAAGTTGTTTATTTTTGTGTCGGCTTTCAAACATTTTTCATCCAATTAACACGACAAGACATGCCTTTGGAAGTTTATGAGAGTAAGAAAGGTACCAAGGTAGTTGCGGCCTCCAACCTGTTTTCCGCCCTTAAATTGCCGGTTCGGCAATATGGCTCCTTGGTACGCAAATGGTTGCGCGATGCCTACGAATTTCAAGATGGCATTCGGAAACCGCAAATTTACCGCGATTATGCCAAGCGTCCGCGACCAGGCGAACCCCTGGAAGATTTTTACCTTACCCTGGAATTGGCCAAGCTCATTGCGCTTCGGTCTAACTGCAAGGAAAAGCTCAAATACGCCCGTCTGCTTGATGTTTACGCTCAAAATGGCCAGATGGACCTGTTTCAATATGCGGCATAAAAAAGCCCGTTTTTGTGCAATAGCATCAAAAACGGGCTCTTAGTTATCGATAAGCAATACTTTATCGGGCCGCACTAAAATCCTTAACCAGCAATTGGAATCCATTTCCGTGGATGTTCACAATTTCAATGGCAGCATCTTTTGCCAGGTATTTGCGCAATTTGGTAACAAATACATCCATAGAACGCGCTGTAAAGTAGTTGTCTTCATGCCATATTTTGGTAAGCGCTTCCGAACGAGGTGTCACGTCATTGATGTATTTGCAAAATAATTTAAGCAGTTCGGCCTCTTTGGGACTCAATTTCCATTGGTTTTCTTCGATTGGAGCAGCGTCATTATAGGTCAAAATTCGCAATGGGTAATCAAAATGGTATTTTCCTATAATGTATTCGCGTTGCTCATCTCTTGGATCTGAAATTTTATTTACACGTTTGAGTACGGCCTGGATGCGCAGCAACAATTCTTCCGAGTTAAATGGCTTAGAGATGTAGTCGTCTGCCCCTATTTTGAAGCCATTCAGGATATCTTCCTTCATGGTTTTGGCGGTCAGGAAAATAATAGGCACTTCCTGATCGCGCTCCCGAATTTCTTTGGCCAGGGTAAACCCGTCTTTCCGTGGCATCATCACATCAAAAACACACAGATCGTAATTGCTCTTTTTAAATGCTTCTAATCCAAGTACCCCGTCGGTGGCCAGGGTGACATCGTAATCGTGCATTTCCAGGTAGGATCGGAGTACGTCGCCAAAGTTTTGGTCGTCCTCAACCAACAAAATTTTGTAGTTTGCGCTTGCCATAGGAAGTCGGTTCGTGGATGTGATTATAGAATTGGTGATAAAAATCCGGTAAATAAAACCGGCTTGGGACTTTCTAAACGTCTGGAATTTGAATTCAAGTATGTAAAATCCCTATGGGTGTATAAAAATGTTAAAATTTGGATGATTTGCGACAATTTGCCCCCAAGCGCCTCAAAAATGCTGTTGCCCTTTCCTGATTAGATGCATGTCGATAATTTTTTTTATTCTGCCCTGCTTGGTGCAACTTCGACCTAACTCCCTTGTCATTCAGAAGCAACAAGGGATCTAACCAATCATTTCAAACCCAATCGCAGCGCTCACGACAAAAAAACTTTACGGTATGAAAACATTAAGCACCTGCTTGCTGCTCGCAATGGTAGCTTTTTTCTGCTTCCCTACATTGGCTTCCGCACAATCTGAAAAAGTAGAAAGAAAAATTGTTATTACAAAACATTATGTTGATAAAGAAGGCTCGGAAGTGTCTGAAACCATCATCAAAAAAGGAAAAGCTGCCGAAAATTTTAATGCCGACAGTTACATTCGGGAAAACAACAGCGACAGTGTATTTGTAGAAGTGAAAATTGTCCAAAACGAAGATGCAAAGGACGAAAGTGATTCGGATGCCAACGAAGACAATTCCATGCAATACCGTTTTTCCGACGACGACTTTGACAACAATCAGCGTGCCATGCTGGGTGTTGAACCCTATTCCAACAAAAACAAAGACCTGCCTGGTGTACCAGTAAAGGTAATGCGATGCGCTCCGGCTGAAAAAGCGGGCCTGCAAACAGGCGATAAAATTGTGATGCTCAATGGGAAACAAACCAATTCCTGGGATGATCTGGTCAAAATTCTCCGGAAAACCAAGCCTGGCGACCAAGTGGTGATTCAATACAATCGAAACAACACTACCCGCACGACACAGGCCAATATAGAAAGCCGGGATGCTGTTTATGAGGCGCAATCCAAA
>JAGWYI010000010.1 GCA_018969455.1 Bacteroidota bacterium
CCCGACAGGAATAAGGTCAATGTATTGTCCGGCCTTGGTGTAAACGTGGTTGCCAACCTGGATACTTTCGCCCGCGCAAAGTGTAAAATCCTGGGTATTGAGTGGGTTGCAAAGGTAAAATTCAAAATCATCGATCGCCAGATCATTTCCACAGGCTCCTTTTGCGTTGTTGCTGAGTACAACTTCCACCGCTGTTTGTCCGATTGGCACTCCAAAAGTAAGGGCATATTGGGTCCAAGTAGGTGTTGAAGTGAGCGGCACCTGGCCGGTGGCGGTTTGGCCTAGCACCGTTCCGGAATTAACATCCTGCACTTGAAAAAGAATATCCGGTCGTACTTCCTGACCGAGGCAATCTCCCGGAATTTGAATGTTCATGACCCAGGCAGAAAACGTGTATCGGGAACCACCGCACAGGCCGGATATGTATTTTTTAAAGAAAATTCCGGGCTCCACGCTGGCGTCGAAAACCAGCATATATCCATCTACATCGTTGGGTGTATGATCTGGCGCGCTGAACCAAAAACTTCCGTTTACCCCGCAATTGTTGACGACTACATAATTGCCTGGTCCGATGCTGCCGAAATTATAGGTGGTAGATCCAGGCGGGAGCGCTGGCCCTAAATCGAAAGAACCGGTGCCAAAATCTTCAGAATACACCAGGGGGCCAGGTATGCCTGTACATAGCTGAGCGGAGGTTTTAATAGCAAAGGCGCAAAAAAGCAGGAGAAAAGTAGCTGATTTCATGAAAGGATAGGAGTAAATACGACAAATGTAAGGATTCAACTATGGCGGTATAAATTGTTAACAGCTTATTGTATGATTTAGCGTTTACCATATTCGTTTGGAACTGATCATCAGCCTCGTACAACACCCACGTCGGAGAGGTCCCTCCTGTTGACGATGCTTCTAATTCGAGGGGCTAGCTTCATCTGGGGCACCTTATTGTGGTTTACCTTGATTCAAATATGTTTTTAAATGACTATCAACATCGTACAACACCCACGTCGGAGAGGTCCCCCCTGTTGACGATGCTCCTGATTCAAAGGACCAGCAGCAATTGTATGGCCAACTTTGGTTTATGCTTCTTTAAATATGTTTTTAACTGACCATCAGCCGCGTACAACACCCACGTCGGAGAGGTCCCCCCTGTTGACGATGCTTCTGATTAGAAAGGCTAGCTTCATCTGGGGCACCCTATTTTGGTCTACCTTTATTCAAATATGTTTTTAACTGACCATCAACAGTGTACAACACCCACGTCGGAGAGGTCCCCCCTGTTGACGATGCTCCTGATTAGAAGGGCTAGCTTCATCTGGGGCACCCTATTGTGATTTATCTTTATTCAAATATGTTTTTAACTGACCATCATCCGTGTACAACACCCACGTCGGAGAGGTCCCCCCTGTTGACGATGCTCCTGATTAGAAGGGCTAGCTTCATCTGGGGCACCCTATTTTGGTTTATCTTTATTCAAATATGTTTTTAACTGACCTTCAACAGCGTACAACACCCACGTCGGAGAGGTCCCACCATACCGGATTCGAAGGCCCTGCGGACTTCTTTGCAAATACCACCTGCTTTTCAAAACCACTAATCAAATTCAATCGAAAATTTGTCCAAATCATGCAACATCTCATTCCCCAAATGATACTGCTCATATCCGGAAACATCCCCAAACCATTTCATAACTGATTTGCCTTCAACCAAATGACCCGACCGATGCATCAACTCCCAATACGACGAATATGGATATTCCCGAAAATCCTTTACAAATTTATGCCGCTCTGGATTCTTATGTATATAACAAACCAATTGCACAAAATGCGACTCATCCGCAACTGGAATCCGACGAAAAACTTCCTCAAACAAACCTCCAGTCCGACCATGCCTTCGGTTGATCGTTTGTGCATATGAATTGAAAAAATTGGCAAAATGCGTGCTTACCCGCTGCTCAGCAAATAATTCGTCTCCCATTCCCTGAATCCCGAAATCCGACTTCAAAATATCCAAAACCCTGCCATGGTTGTCTTGCCCAGGATACCAATCTCTGATACCATATACCTGACTTAATTGCCGTTGTATATACCAACTATTCACCTCAATTGGATCTCGTACCCGAACCAACAAATGAAAATGATTCCGCATCAGACAATAGGCATACGTCTGAACAACCGGCTGTACATGAAATTGATATTTCTTGAAAAACGTGGCAAAATTCCCCTTTTCTTTAAACAGGTTCTCACCGTTGATGCCACGATTGTAAATGTGGTAAAATGAGCCACAACGAATCCGCGAGGTGTGCTTTTTCATGGATTAAATGGATTAAAGTAAACGATTTGCCTTTCATCAAAGCAATTGCAAATTTAAAGCCTCATTCAATACACCGCAAGCCCCGTATTCAATGACACTTAAAATAATCAAACGGCTCTCGGCAATCCAGGCACCGAAACAAAGCCTTACAAGAGGTGGATCCAAATTGTGACAACATCTCGGTCTCCTTTGATCCGCAATGCGGACAAGCCAAAACCTGCCGATCTCCCATTAAAGCGCGTTTATCCTCTGTCGATTCCTCCGGCGGCGCAATGCCAAAATGACGCAACTTCTCCCGTCCTGAAGTACTCATCCAGCCCGTATTCCAGGCCGGTCGTAAAACCGTCTCTACTCGAACCGGCTCCAAACCCGCATCCTGCATAGCTGCCCGAATTTGCACCTCTATCAATCCCATGGCAGGACAACCACTGTAAGTTGGTGTAATGCTTACAACAATAGTCCCATCTACCATCATTTGAACATCCCGCAATATTCCTAAATCCTCAATGGTCAAAACCGGTATTTCAGGGTCACATACCGTCGCCAAGACAGCTTTAGCCGCCTCTAAACGATCCAATAACGAGGATTCCATCTTATTCATACCGTAAAATTCATCGGAAATCATTCCGTTCTTGCCTTCAACAAGATAGGAGGGCTTTGGGTTGCCTTTATTGCAATAAAATATCAATTTTTTCCGAAACCGTCCCCTTCTCCCAAAGACGCATCCACCATAAACCAGTTCTAAGATAAAAACCAGGGCGCACAATCTTTTTCCCGAAAAATGCCACCGCTGCATCTAACTCATAAACCAATTTGCGTTCCAACTCCATCGTGGGTGCAAATGCTATTGTAGTGGCTGTCTTCCAAGCCGACATGCGCGCCATCTTTATGCTGAAATTAATCATCCCCTCATCTTCCGTGCGCAAAAACCAATCCATCCACTTAAATGGCAACCAAATCTCTGCCAATCGATCCTGCACTTCATTCACTAATCCCCCTATGTTCTGATTGATCATATCAAAATCCGGTTTCAAACCAAAAATGGCATCCTTCGGACGGGTTTGTGCCGCTGCAATGCCCAAATCAAGGTTGATGTGGGCATTTACACCCAAAATTAAATGCTGTAAAACCGTAATGCGATCGTCCCGAGTTGCCTCAAATGCAACCGCCCAGGCCTGTGAAGGCGACTGACCTGCCTGCCACGTATCATACGCGTCAAAATAACGCCGCGCAAAATTAACATCCAAACGATCCATCCGCGCACCATTCTCAAATAATCCCTGGTCAATTGCCCGGGATACCGACAGTGTCATTTTATAATACAAGGCTGCAAAATACCCCATCGGCGACTGTGTTGCCTTGGTTTCTGCTATAATGACTTCCAGCCTCCGCAATACATCAGAAATGCTATTCATGCTTCAAACAATAAGGGAATCAGGTTCATTTGGGAAAAACCATGAGCAAAGATAATTTCGTATTTTACATTTTACATCCAACAATACATTTCCCAACAAAAATTAAATCATTTTTTTTATTTATTTCTCAAAATGAAAATTTTAATCTATTATTTTTCTTACAATTAAATTTGCTTAAACCCACAATGCTTCCCACCTTCCTATCTAACAAAAAAATAGACCCCAGGAGAAGCCCAATTTTTTTGAAATTGTTTTAAAGCAAATTTCGAATCAACAAACCGTTCTGGGCTCTGAACACCGTATGCCCGATAAAATCAAAGAAGGCCCCCGCAAGATGAAAAAAACAGGGGGAGAAAAATGACAGGGCAAATGGATACGCCGTATCCGACTAAAAAGTCCCATCAAACAAATTAAATGTACTTGGTTTGCTCTTTGTCCTGTAAAACATCCTTCAACTCCTTTAAATACGCATACTGCGCTGGCATGATGCGCTTCAAAGCATCTTTTACCGCAACAAAAGCGCCGTGTTCCATCGATGGGATTAATCGCTTTATGTGCATTTTGGCCTTTTCCTTCGCTACACGATAATCCTCATAAATAAGTGCGCGCAACGACGGAATTTCATGCCAATCGGCCTCAATGGCAATGGCCTTGCGGGGCATGCCATCGGCATCCATAACAGGTTCTAATTCAATGCAATTGGCAAAATCAGAAGGCACCGCACGACAGGTTTCTGCAGCATCCCACTTGATCTCTTGCCCATCGAGCGCTCTGTCTTTCTGTATCATAAAAACTTCCAGACCGGTATCCCGCATCCGATAAATGATAACATCCACTTTTTCATTTTCCATGATGATTCTCTTTTTTCGCAATCTAATCGCCCCGTCTAACAAACCTTCCGATAAATGGTTCAATACCGGGTCAACCGTTTGGGTAACAAACTCCAGCCATTCACATCCAAAATATCCCTCCAAGGAAATAATCCGGTGCCAGACGCCAGGCTGGCTTGCAAAGAACGTACAGAATTCTTTAAAATCCCATACTTTTTTGAAAAAATTGAAAATCAAACTTTCTAAAGGACTGTCATTCAAATGTTTACTAAATTGTACCCTCTCTTGGTACCTAACAAACATTTATTAAATCCTAGATGTCTTGATCTTTGACTTTTTTACATCTGCTGGAACTGGTTTGCTTGGGTCCATTGGCGATTTTGACTTAATGCGGCCCTCCTTTTCTTCCTCCAATCGCAGGCGCTCCTCCGGCAACAATCCATCGTCCGGAACTGTATTGCCGTCGTCGGCAGGAAAAGCTTCCTTGCTCCCAAAAAGAGAGCGCTCCCAAGTTCGACTCAAAGAATCCATTTTTTCAAAAAAATCAAAATCCGAGCCCGGAGCTCCAGGTGGATTCATCCGAAACAAAAAACGATTGTCGCCACCAAATGTGGTGTCAAGTTTAAAATAAAACATGGTGTCCATACCCAAGCCAAAATCAAACGCCATACCGGAGCGCATCTGCGACATCATGCGTTCAATTTCTTTTTGCATAATTTCAAATGGGTCGTTCGATGGCTTGGTTTGTGCATGAGTGGCCATCAAATTGAAAAAAATAAAAATTACTGGTAAAATCCACTTTTTCATAGCCCGTGTTTTTTTACGCAAAGATAAAAAGCGCTGCGTATTGCATCACCTAATCTTTATACGGATCGTACTGATCGGGCGCTGCCATGGCCACACCTATTGGGCGCAAAAAATGCAATATCTCCATTGTCCCTTCGTGAAAGGCCAACACTTCTTCCAGTTTCTTGTAACACACCGGCGCTTCGTCCGGGCCACCACCACGCAATACTACACCCGCACTTTTAACTGCCTTTTTGGCCGTTTTCCAATCCACCAATCCCGAACTTAAATAACTAACTTTCCCGTTTTTCCAACGCTTTTTCCCGGTAGCCTGGGTTCGACTCATCACCCGACCCGCTCCATGTACGGTTGAATACAAGCCCTGCCGATTCAATTCACTTTCTACACCGCGCACAACGACCGATACATCAGCCATCGTTGCGCCAATAAATCCCAACTGACCCGGAAAAGCCGGAGTAGCGCCCTTCCGCACCACATAATATTTTTCTCCAAAATGAAACTCCTCCCAAAGAAAATTATGATGATTGTGCACCTCAAAAACCGTTTTGCCTCCTAATATCCGCATCACCTGCTCTACAACCACATCGCGACCGGCGTACGCATACGCACCTGCAAGCCGAATCGCTTCCAGGTAATCCTGTCCAAGCGACGCTGAAGCATCAAACAGAATTGGCGCAGCATCCATACCGCCCTCGGAAACATGATCCTCAAATGTCTTACCTTTAGAGCGTGCAATAAAACCAGTGGTTGTTTTATGACCAAATCCACGTGAACCAAAATGTACGCCTACCCAAAGCCACCCGGATTCATCTTCAAAAAGATCTACAAAATGGTTGCCGCCTCCTACAGTTCCCAACTGTTGCATGGCCAACGTAATTAGTTTTCGTTGCGGCTTGAAGTCCGATTTTGCAATGGCGTCAAAAACGGGATGATCTATTGGCTTCGGATTAGGCCGTCCTACTCCAAAACCAATTTGGGAAAACACCGCATCCATCACCCGCTCAAGGTCAACATCTGCTGCCTTAATGTTGGTTTTGCTCGCTTTGTTGCCACAAGCTATATCAAACCCAACACCCGATAAAGATATTTTGTCTTTATATGCCACCACGCCGCCTATGGGATGACCATACCCGTAGTGGGCATCGGCTGTGAGCGTGGCCCGGTCTTCAGGCCCGGTCAGGCAGCGCCTGATCTGGCCTATGGTTTTTTCATCAATCAATGGCGCTCCAAAAATGGTCAAATTCTCCATGTAAACGGCTTATAAGCGGAATTACTATACTTTAACCGAATGGCAAGCACCCTGTATGGCAGCGCAAAGTATTTCCAAATACAATAACTGCATTGCACGCCCGGAAGTTCCGCATCAACAAACCCCTATTCGGGCTGACTCTCCTTCCGTTCCCTATCCCAGTCAGTATTGGCGATCACAATCAGGTAAACACCTGCCATTGCCATTAAAATTTTCACAACAAAAGCAAAAAGATGGCCGGGTAATTCTAAAAATGCCAAAAATACCCATTGGGCGCCCACAACTTGCAAGGCTGCAGCAGTTAAGCCAAATAGCAACAGCAAAAAACCCAACAAAAGCCAAAGTCCCTTATTTTTCATATTCTATTTGTTTCATTTTTATTGTTCCCTCCTAACTTTGTCCGACAAAATTTGTTTAAACCCGAACAAAATAAAGTCCATTTTGGAATCCACCACCATCCTCTCCCACCCCGTCCAATTGATCGAATGCCCGCGCGATGCCATGCAAGGGCTACACGATTTTATTGATACCAACATCAAAGCCAATTACATCAATCAATTATTGAAAATCGGATTTGATACCATCGATTTTGGCTCTTTTGTCAGCCCCAAGGCCATCCCGCAAATGCGGGATACCGCTGAAGTGCTGGCAAAATTAGACCTTTCATCCACTACAACCAAATTACTCGCAATTGTCGCAAATCAACGGGGTGCGGAAGAAGCCTGCCAATTCCCTGAAATAAAATACCTCGGTTACCCCTTCAGCATCAGCGAAACCTTCCAATTACGCAATACCAACGCCACCATCGCCGAAAGCCTGGAACGTACCAAGGCTATTCAGGAATGTTGTTCCAAACATGAAAAAGAACTGGTTGTTTACATTTCTATGGGATTTGGCAACCCTTATGGCGATCCCTGGAACACTGAAATCGTATTCAAATGGATCGACGCCCTAGCAGAACTTGATATTCACATCTTTTCCCTGTCTGATACCATCGGGTGCGCCAACCCCGACAACATCTCATACCTGTTTGGAAACCTCATTCCCGGTTATCCACACTTGCAATTCGGCGCACACCTGCACACTCAACCACACAATTGGCGTGAAAAAATTGAATCCGCATGGGAAAATGGTTGCCGCCGCTTCGACGGCGCCTTGCGCGGTTATGGAGGTTGCCCCATGGCCAAAGACGACCTTACCGGCAACATGGCAACCGAAAACATGGTGTTTTTTTTCGATGAAATGAAGCAAAATCTCCAAATCGATCGGGCTGCCTTTGGGAAAAGCATGGCAATGGCCTTGGATGTTTTTCCATAGAAACTGTTTTAAAACTTTCACAATTCCACCAATTACCCTTCAACGAAAGGCGTTAAACCCCGGTTAAAATTTAATTCGAATATGTATTAAATTTATACATAAAAAATTGTTTATCTATAATTTGGTTTTCATTTAGTAAAATTTGTTAAGAAAACCAGACAACCATCCAATAGCCACATGCATCAGAACATGGCAAGGCGCCCGGAAAACCGCTACTTTTGGCCCTGTAGCGTAAGATGCTTACGCACTTCTTATTTCTCATTTACAACATCGAAATAGCCATGTTAAAAAAATGCTTTTCATCTGCACTCATGATCCTCTTCTTGAGCGGATTCGTATCTGCCCAAAGAATTGCCTACGTAGACGTTACGGCCGTGCTCGAATCACTGCCCGAATATCAACGCGCACAGGAACAACTGGATAAAATTGCTACTCAGTGGCGTCAGGAAATTGCCGGAGAACAAGACAAAATCAAAGGCATGTACAGCAAGTATCAGGCGGAACAAGTGCTGCTGAGTGAGGAAATGAAAAAAACCCGCGAAGACGAAATCCTGAGCAAAGAAAAAGAAGTACGCGAACTCCAACGTCAAAAATTCGGTCCGGAAGGCGCACTTTTCAAAAAACGGGAAGAACTGGTCAAACCCATCCAGGATAAGGTTTACAATGCCATCACCCAATTTGCCGAATCCAAAGGTTTCGAATTTATTTTCGATAAAGGCTCTGCCTCGGGTATGCTGTTTGCCGATAAAAAATACGATAAAACCGACGATGTGAAAGCCATGCTGGCAAAATAGCCTGCTTTATTTCAGGCTGTAAACCCTATCCTGCTTCATATGGCAGGAACATTTGTACACGGCCATTTGAAAATGACAAACTCCTGCTATTTTTGCACCGTCAAATTTTGGTTTACAGCCTGTTTACATTCAATACCACCGATTTTATGACTGCCTAAAGGCCCGATTAAAATTGACCAGGCATTTTTAATTTTATTTGCACACATGAAAAATACCTTTGTTCTTACCCTCGCTCTCTTGCTCGCCGTTTGCTCCACCACGCATGCACAGAAATTTGGCTATTGTAATTCCGACCTGCTCCTCGCTCAAATTCCAGAGGTTAAAGAAGCCGATAGCAATTTGAAAGACTTTCAGGGTCATCTCACCAAACAAGGCCAGGAACGTGTGAAAGCACTCCAGGATGCAGCAACCGAATTGCAACGCAAAAAAGAACAAGGCACCATCTCGCCTAAAGATTATGAAACCCAGGCCGGTAAACTAAAGGAAGAAGAGTCTTCTATTGCTGCCTTCGAAAAGGAAGTTTACGAAAAATTGGCCAAAAAAAGGGAAGAGTTGTTCAAACCCCTCCTCGATAAAGTAAATGCTGCCATGGAAGCGGTTGCTAAAGAAAATGGATTTATGCTTGTTTTCGACTCCAACAATCCATTTCTGCTCTATGCCGCAGATTCGCTAGACGTAACCAAACTGGTGAAAACCAAGCTTGGTATTACCAATTAATTCGAACCCCTTCCTATGCCTGCGATCGGCTTTTTTGATTCGGGTATTGGCGGGCTTACCGTGTTGCGGGAAGCCCGCCAATTGCTTCCAAAAGAAGATTACCTGTATTATGCCGACAGCGACCATGCGCCTTACGGTACCAAATCCAGAGAAATGGTGCTGTCCCTCTTTCTGGCAGCCACAGATTTTTTGATGGACCATCGCGTAAAAGCAATTGTTGTTGCCTGCAATACAGCAACCAGCGTGGGTATCGAAGCGGCTAGAGCCCGCTATAACATCCCAGTTATTGGCATGGAACCCGCTGTCAAACCCGCACTTTTGGCTGCAAAAGACAAACGCGTGCTGGTCTTTGCCACCAAACTTACCCTGCAACTCGATAAATTTCGAAATCTCGTCGATCGAATCGATACGGAAAACAGGGTAGATTACCTACCCTTGCAGGAATTGGTGGAATTTGCCGAAAACTTCGAATTTGATGACAATACAATTCTCCCCTACCTGAAGACACAATGGAGCAACATTAATCTGAACCAATACGGCGCCGTAGTTCTGGGATGTACCCACTTTCCGTTTTTTCGACATCAATTCAAAAAATTGCTTCCACCTGAGGTACAAATTATTGACGGAAACCTGGGAACCGTCAAAAATCTCCAGGCACGCCTGAAAGAAAATTTAAACAAAGGCGAAGGCAGCGTGCGCTATTTCAGATCCGGGAGGGAACTGCTTTTTTCCGAAATTGAAAAAGCCTTGCCTCATTCTATTTAAGAGATAACAATGTAACGTAGGAAGAAATTAAAACTTCGGACACAAAATTTCCTCATTTTCATAATTACCCAGGTACGTTACCGACAATTCAAAGGCTCCCTGCCGCTGGTTGGCCGACAAGGCCTCCAAATTGAGGTCGTAACTAAATCCAAATACTACATTTGATATTTCAAATCCCAAAAGCGCCACCACCGCATCAATACCCATGCCGTCATTGTTTTTTACCGGACGAACCCACGAACCAAATACCAAGGCACTGGTTCCGTATTTCCCCATCACAAAACGCAAATTTGCACCGGTATTAATTTCCAAATGCGGCCCTTGCGCAGCAAATAAAAATCGGGGCAAGAAGGAAACCCTATTGTTCCGCTGCAAGGGAATATTGGCCGAAAATTGACCGCTCAACTTACGATACAATTTATCGCCCTCATTTTTGGTCTCATAAAAGGAAATGTTGGGTTGCAAAAAATGATGCAGCGCCAACCCAGCATACACGCCTCCATATTTCCCAATCTTTGCGGTATAATTCAACCCAACATTGTAATCCGTGTAAGAAATGTTATTTCCTGGAAGGTTTTCCCCTGTCCCAAAAGTGTAACCCGTACTTCCGTCAAATTGATCGTGAAAATTCAAAGACGCATAATTTACACTGCGCTGGGTAAGTCCCGCCTGTAGGCCCAACGAAAGAAATTGACGCTCATTCACATCCAGTGCCTTGTGATAAGCCAGGGCAATTGCAACCTGTGTGGTGTTGAAATCGATAACGGGTACCTTGTCGTTCACAAAATTGATACCCAGGCCA
This sequence comes from Bacteroidota bacterium, assembly GCA_018969455.1. Taxonomy (GTDB): domain Bacteria; phylum Bacteroidota; class Bacteroidia; order Chitinophagales; family Saprospiraceae; genus M3007. Next base: position 11,007 of record JAGWYI010000010.1, read on the forward strand.
ATCGCATCCTGACGTGCAGTGCGCGCAGGCGAATCAAATCGCAAATCTGCTCCAACCGCAAACGTTTTTATCGGATTGTCCAGCACGCGACGCCATTGGTCGCGATAATTCATACCAACCCGGTATTTGCCCTCCATGACACCGGTTAGCGCCGGATTCAGCGTCATCGGCGCCGCATAAAATTGGGTAAAATGCTTGTCTTGCGAAAAACCATGTTGTACCAAACAAACCAGGCAAACAATTAGGAGGAGCAGTTTTTTCATAAAATCGGATAAAATTTTGGCAAAGGTACATACATAACAACTTTTAAAAAGCACGTACCGCATTTGAGAACAATAATTCCTTCCCACAAACGCGCTTTTCCCTGATTTTGAGGCATTGATGCCTGTTTTTAACAGGAAAAAATGAACGAAAAATACGCAAAAAATACAGAATTAATCGTCCCCAATTGCTGAAATTCTCAATTTAAATATACCTTTCCGGCTCAAAGCCCAAATTATTCACAGCGCTCATGGTATGCTACCAAGTATGATTCTGCCAAATTCTGATTGTCAGTATAATATGTCATAATACCCTCGGCGCAAGTCTCTTTTTCCTAAAGTCCCTTCTTTGTCAAATAAAATGATCGAAAATGGCACAATCTTTCACTGAATTCAAACCCTATGTTGCCTCCGACGACCACAGTGTCAAGGAATTTACCGTGCGAGCGGTGGTTTTAGGCGCCCTGTTTGGTATTTTATTCGGCGCTGCTACCGTATATCTTGCCCTGAAAGCCGGACTAACCGTATCGGCTTCCATTCCAATCGCTGTATTGGCCATTTCCCTGGGTCGCAAGTTTTTGGGAACCACTATACTGGAAAACAACATCATTCAAACCACTGGATCTGCGGGCGAATCCGTTGCTGCCGGGGTGGTATTTACCCTTCCTGCCTTCCTGTTTTTGAGCGACGGCATCGGAAAAGGTTATTTTAATTACTGGACCATCCTGATGCTGGCAATTTTTGGGGGTATTTTGGGGGTTCTCATGATGATCCCCTTGCGCCGTTCGCTGATTGTCAAAGAACATGACAACCTTCCTTATCCGGAAGGAACTGCTTGTGCGCAGGTTTTAATTGCGGGAGAAAAGGGGGGAGATTTCGCTAAAACAGCCTACCAGGGCCTGGGTTTTGCATTTGTATATGCCATTTTACAAAAGGTACTTCATGTTATCGCCGAAATGCCCAAATTTGCCACCGCCGCAGCCAATAAATACTTGCCTGCAGCAGTCGTAAGCGGAGAGGTAACACCTGAATATTTGGGTGTGGGTTACATCATAGGACCGCGAATTGCAGGCGTACTGGTTGCCGGAGGGGTTCTGGCCTGGTTGGGATTGATCCCCTTGCTTGCCACTCTGGTTCCGGCAGATACCATCGCAGCGCAATTGGCCAAACTAGGCATGTTAGACCCCGCAGTTGCCAATGCCCGATTCGGATGGGATCCCACCACCCATACTTTCGGAAAACTGGCCGATGCGGTATACCGTGCATATGTACGCCAAATTGGCGCTGGCGCCGTAGCAGGGGCAGGGTTTATTACTTTGTTCAAAACAATGCCTACCATCATCTCCTCCTTTCGGGAAAGCCTGGCCGACATGCGCAATCGAGACAAATCCACCGCCGTGGCACGTACCGAAAACGATCTCCCCATGACTGTTGTCGGATTTGGTGCACTAGGACTCATACTTCTCATGGCAATTTTGCCCAACATCCCCGGCGACAGCATTCTGAGCAAATTACTCATTGGCGTCCTGGTGATTGTTTTCGGTTTTTTCTTTGTTACCGTTTCCAGCCGTATTGTGGGTATCATTGGCAGCAGCAACAACCCCATCTCAGGCATGACGATTGCAACGATTATGGGAACTGCCCTCGTATTTATCGGTGTTGGTTGGACGGGCAAATATTATGAACCCATGGCGCTTGTGGTAGGAAGCATGATCTGCATTGCTGCTGCCAATGCCGGAGCCACCTCCCAAGACCTTAAAACCGGTTACCTGGTAGGGGCCACACCCAAATATCAACAACTTGCCCTATTCATTGGTGTAATCGTTTCCACCCTGGTTATTGGTTTTACCGTTCAATTTCTTGATAACCCGACCGCCGAAATGCGTGCAGCGGGGATTGAGCATGCAATCGGAGAAAAATTCAATGCACCACAGGCAACCCTGATGGCTACCTTAATTAAGGGTCTGTTGTCGTTCAATCTGGATTGGCAGTTTGTTTTGGTTGGACTGTTTATTTCCATCACCATGGAGTTGTGTGCCGTGAAATCGCTTTCATTTGCCGTAGGCCTCTATCTGCCTTTGGCGACCACCCTGCCTATTTATGCAGGAGGCGCTTTGCGCGGCCTGACAGATTGGATGGCTAAAAGAAAAGGAGAAGCAGAAGAAGACTCCGATTTGGGCAAGGGGAGTTTGTTTGCAACCGGTTTGGTAGCTGGCGGTGCGCTGGCAGGCGTGGTGGTAGCCATGCTGCAGGCGTCGGATGTAACCGCAAAACCCCTGGAAGGATTCAGTCTGGAACACATTTTAACCGGAAGCCTGGGCGACGGTGGATACAATGCGCTCGGAGTATTGTTTTTTGCCACCTTGGCCTTCTTTCTTTTGCGCGCAGCCCGCAAAAAATAGGGTTTAAAACGGGAATCTGTTTTGACTGGATCTAAATAGCAAAACTTAACCGTTCCTTTTTAACATATTATTTGGTGAACCGTTTTCACCAAGTAGTTTTACGCCGCAATTCAAACTCATCACCCTTACTCATACCGAACCATGAGTTGGTTTACCAAATTCTTAACTTCTTCCATTGGCCAGAAATTTGTGATGGCCCTCACCGGCATTTTTTTAATGTTGTTTTTGATCGTCCACCTGTTGGGAAATCTTCAGTTGCTCAATGACGATGGAGGGGCCTCTTTTAATTTCTATGCACATTTTATGACCCACAATCCCTTGATCAAAACGGTTTCGTACTTGCTGTATGCCTCCATTTTGTTGCATGCCTATCAGGGACTTTTGTTGTGGCGCAAGAACCGGGCTTCCCGGGGCAATGTGCGCTATGCAGTCAATCATGTGCGATCTACCGAAGTTGCTTCGCGCAATATGGCGTGGCTGGGTATTGTGATTTTGGTTTTCATTATATTACACATGTACCAGTTCTGGTTCCAGATGCACTGGGGGCCTGTCCCTTTTGTAGAATATCCGGATGGCACAGAGCCCGTGAAAGACCTTTATACCCTGGTTGCTGCGGCCTATTCCAATTTGGCATATGTGATTTTTTACGTTGTGAGCATGGTGGTGGTTGCCTATCACCTCTGGCATGGCTTCTGGTCTTCGTTCCAAACTTTGGGTCTCAATCACCCCAAATACATGCCGCTGGTGCGGGGTATCGGAGTGGCGTATGCCATCGGAATTCCACTATTGTTTGCCATCATTCCGGTTTGGATGTACATCGGAGCAAAATAAATCCAACCCAACACATTTCTTTGACTTTGATCTAAAAAAGTAAATACAACCATTTAACTATACAGCAATGGCAACTGCGCTTGATCCAAAACTCGATTCAAAAATTCCTTCAGGGGAATTGGCGGAGAAGTGGACCCACTACAAAGGTACTGTTCCGCTGGTAGCGCCCAACAACAAACGCCGCATCGATATCATCGTGGTAGGCTCTGGTCTGGCGGGCGCTTCTGCGGCCGCATCGCTCGGCGAGTTGGGTTATAATGTGAAATGTTTCACTTTTCACGACAGTCCGCGCCGCGCACATTCCATCGCAGCACAAGGCGGCATCAATGCAGCGAAAAACTACAAAAACGACGGCGACTCTGTGTACCGCTTGTTTTACGATACCATCAAGGGTGGCGACTACCGCGCTCGCGAAGCCAATGTTCACCGCTTGGCCGAAGTTTCTGGACTTATCATCGACCAATGCGTGGCGCAAGGGGTGCCTTTTGCACGCGATTACGGCGGATTGCTCGATAACCGCTCCTTTGGCGGCACCCAGGTTTCCCGTACTTTTTATGCACGGGGTCAAACGGGACAGCAATTGCTTATTGGTGCTTACCAGGCCTTGAGCCGACAGGTGGCTGAAGGAACGGTAAAACTTTACAACCGCCACGAAATGCTTGATGTGGTGGTGGTAAACGGCCAATGCAGGGGCGTAATTGTACGAAACTTGCTCACGGGTCAGTTGGAACGCCATGCTGGCCATGCTGTGGTGCTTGCTACCGGCGGATACGGAAACGTATTCTATTTGAGTACCAATGCCATGATGTGTAATGTGACAGCCTCCTGGCGAGCACACCGCCGAGGTGCATTCTTTGGAAATCCATGCTATACCCAGATTCACCCAACTTGTATCCCCGTTTCAGGCGATTATCAATCTAAATTGACCCTGATGTCGGAGTCGCTTCGTAACGATGGCCGTTGTTGGGTACCCAAGGATCCGGCAGATCGCTTGAAACACCCGTCTCAGATACCGGAAGAAGCACGCGATTATTACCTCGAACGTCGCTATCCTGCATTTGGGAACCTGGTACCACGCGACATTGCCAGCCGTGCAGCAAAAATAGAATGCGACAACGGAAAAGGCGTTGGCCAAAGCGGATTAGCGGTATACCTCGACTTTGCGGATGCCATCAAACGGCTCGGTAAGGAAACGGTGGAAGCACGCTATGGTAATTTGTTCGAAATGTATGAGAAAATTACTGGCGATAACCCCTATGAAGTGCCCATGCGCATTTATCCCGCTGTACATTATACCATGGGTGGTTTGTGGGTTGACTATAATTTGATGACCTCTATCCCGGGTTTGTATGCTGCCGGTGAAGCCAACTTCAGCGATCACGGCGCCAATCGCCTTGGTGCATCCGCGCTGATGCAGGGCTTGGCCGATGGTTATTTCGTGCTGCCTTACACCATTGGCGCTTACCTTAGCAACGAGATCAGAACGGGCAAAATCAGCACCGATCTGCCCGAGTTTGAAGCCGCTGAAAACGAGGTGCGCGACCGGATCAACCGCCTGAAAAATCTTGGAGGAAGCCAAAGCGTGGAAAGTTTCCACCGCCGTTTGGGGAAAATTATGTGGGAATACTGTGGCATGGAACGCACTGAAGCTGGTTTGAAGCACGCCATCGAAATGATCCGAAAACTCCGCGAAGAATTCTGGACCGATGCTTTTGTCCCTGGCCGGGTAGATGAATACAATCCCGAACTGGAAAAAGCCTGGCGCGTGGCCGACTTTATTGAACTAGGCGAATTGATGTGCGTCGATGCCTTGCACCGCAACGAATCCTGTGGCGGCCACTTCCGGGGTGAATACCAAACGGATGAAGGAGAAGCCCTGCGCGATGATGAAAATTTCATGTACGTGGCAGCCTGGGAATTCAAAGGTGAAAATCAGGAACCCGAATTGCATAAAGAACCGCTTCAATATGAAGTGGTTAAAGTTTCTCAACGAAGCTATAAATAAAAATCAAAGATTTATCCACCCATTTGTCTTTGCAAAAAATGAAACTTACTCTCAAAATATGGCGTCAGGGCGGTAACTATAAAGGTGAATTCGTTACCTATACGCTCAATGAAGTAAATGAGCACATGTCCTTCCTGGAAATGCTCGATGTGCTCAACGAACAACTGGTGGCCCAAAAAGAGGAGCCGGTTGCGTTTGAACACGACTGCCGAGAAGGAATCTGTGGTACCTGCTCTCTTGTTATTGACGGCCGCGCGCATGGTCCTATGAAAGGTACAACTACTTGTCAGGTACACATGCGCCATTACAATGATGGCGATACCATTGTGATTGAGCCTTTCCGTGCAAAAGCATTTCCGGTTATTAAAGATTTGGTCGTTGATCGCTCTGCCTTCGACCGCATCATTCAGGCTGGAGGCTATGTGAGCGTCAACACCGGGCAGGCACAAGATGCCAATTCAACTCCAATTGAAAAAGACCAGGCTTCCCATGCTTTCGATGCCGCTGCCTGTATCGGTTGTGGCGCCTGTGTGGCCGCATGTCCGAATGCTTCTGCCATGTTGTTTACATCCGCCAAAATTTCCCACCTTGCCCTGCTTCCTCAGGGCCAGGTTGAACGTCAGCGCCGTGTGATTGAAATGATTGCGCAAATGGACAAAGAAGGTTTTGGAAAATGCTCCAATGTAAAGGCTTGTGAAGCTGAATGCCCGAAAGAGATCTCAGTAGAAAACATCGCGCGTATGAACCGCGAATACATTTCTGCAGTTTTGACCTCCAATGTTAAAGCCTGATTGCTTCTGAGGATTGATATCATTCAAATTCCTTGCAATTTATCGGCAAAATGGAATGTGCAGCCTCTTTTCCAGATTTGAAGCGCAAAAAAAGAAAACGGGCTATCCTGATCTTAATCGGGAAAATCATGTGGGAATTTTAAAAAAATGGCTCTTAAAACAAAAAATTCCAATTCTTTGTAAAAAGCGGCCCATTTGAACAATAAAAGAACAAGCGGTACATGTCCTTTAAGGTATGTACCGCTTTATTTTATTTAAGAAACCGTTTTAGAGCAGTTTTAATCTGCCCGACGCAATTTTGGTCCAGCATCATTTTTTGGCGGAGCCACAGGGGTTCGCATTTTTACAGGTTCGGGATCATTGGGATTAAAAGACTCTTCACCGCCCCCCTTGTTTTCGGTAGCTTCCGGCGGGCTTTGAGGTTCACCATTTGGGGGTACCGGGTTGGTGTCAACAGCCTGTGTTGGCACCCCAAACAAAGTTTTGGCCGTTTCTTTCAGGCGCTCCATGAATTCCTGAGAAGCATAACCGGCAATAAAGGCAATGCCAATATAGGGAAACATCCCTTCCAGGGTTTGCCAGCTGGATGGGCTGCCTTGCGTGAGCGCACCCGCGAAGAAACTGCTTACGAAAAAGGTAAACAACCCACATATCACCCCGGAAACCGGCCGAATGTAAAAAGGAATTTCGAGGTAAGCCGGGATATAGGTAAGATCGCGCGAAAACTCGAATATGCCACGCAGGTTGCTGAGGGCGCCGCCCAAGCCGCCAGCCAGGAAAATAGCCCACAACACATAAGCGATCATGCCGGGAACGGGCGCATGGCTGCCCAACTGTTTTATAGAAATTGAATCCTTTTGGAGGAGGGAGTCATCTAGCTGCACCTGTACAACCAGACTGTCCTTGCCTGTTTTCAGGGTATCTTTTCCCGGACTTTGAACGATTTTCTTTTCAATTCGAATTTCTTTTTTACCTGTACCAGCTTCCCGTCGGGAAGCGGCGAGAATTGTCTGGTACAAAAGCGCAGAAAACAGGAAGACAATCAGCACATTGTACAGTGCCAGATACAGCGAGCGCTTAGGGCTTAGGCCGCCGTTGGGAGTGGTGTTATCCATAAGGTTATAAAGTGTTTGAATAAAAAGTTTGAATTAAAACAAATACACCCCTTGCAGATACAAACAATGCCCAATTAAAGCATCTTTGAGCGGTGGGGATTGAAAATCTTTGGGATTGTACATGGCGCCTAAAGAGCGCACATACCGAAATGTAATTCCCAAATTTCGGGTGAAAAAGAAGTTGAATCCCAACAATAGGCTGACGTCGTTTTTGTTCAAATAAGACTTAGCAACCGTTTCAATGGCATTGGGTTCTCCACGAAAGCGATAACTGAAAAACCGAGCATAGGAAAATCCGGCATTAAACGATATACGATAATAATCACTCGAAGCATTATCACCTTCCACGAGCCAATCGTAATAATGCCATTGCAGTGGAATTTCGATGTAATTGAGGGTGAGGGCAAAAAAATTGGGGTCAAAATTGTCTTTAATGACCTGTTTTTGCGATCCACGCTGTGCAAAAAGCAGCTCCATGCTGGCGCCGCTTCGATCGCCCAGACGGCTCAGCGCACGAAAACCCGCTATCAAACCGGGTTTATTGTATCCGGCAGAATTGTCTCCATTAATTTGGGAGGCAGAAACGCCGGCGATGATGCCGGCACGGAATCGGGGTTGGGCTTGAAGCCAGCCTGCCATTAGGAGCAGGCTAAAAAAAAGAGCATTGCGGTTCATCATGTGACAAATGCGGATACTGGTAAAATTTGGATACTTTTGCGCGTACTGTTTCAGGTTTGGCTTTTGGCATCAAGGGCACTAAAGTAGTTCAATCTTTCATGGAATGCGCTATACCCAGGGAAATTTAAAAAAACTCGAGGAATTGTTTGAATCGCTGGATTACACCATCCGGTATGAGAAAGGCAATTTTCAAAGCGGCTATTGCATCGTGGAAAGCAAACGCATTGCCGTTGTAAACAAATTCTTTGATACCGAAGCCCGAATTAATTGTCTGCTCGACATTCTTTCCGGTCTGGATTACGATCCGGATCAACTCAGCGAAAAAACCCGCGAAATGCTCGCAAAATGGAAAAAAGCGCAGGAAGATTGAGTTTAACCTTGCTCGGCACAGGCACATCGCAAGGCGTACCCGTCATCGGGTGCGATTGCCTTGTCTGTCAATCTACCGACCCGCGCGACAAACGGCTCCGTGCTGCAGCACTCCTGGAAACCGATGCATTCAATATCCTTATCGACGCCGGACCCGATTTTCGCCAGCAAATGCTGCGCGCCAACGTGAAACACCTCGAGGCCATTCTGCTTACACACGAACACAACGACCATGTAATTGGAATGGACGATGTGCGGCCATTTAACTACAAAACCGATCGGGCAATGTCTGTATTTGCCCTTCCTCGCGTGGCTGGTGAAGTGCGCAAACGGTTTGAATACGTTTTTTCTGAATACATCCCCGGATTGCCCCGGATTGAGTTGCACCATATCGAAAAAGACAGCGTTCTGAAATTTGATGATCTGGACATTGAGGCTGTTGGAGTGCTGCATGGCAAATTGGAAATTCTGGGATTTCGCATGGGCGACATTTGTTATTTGACTGATGTAAAAACGGTGCCTCCGCGGGAATTAGAAAAAATAAAAGGCATTAAATATTTGGTTGTGAACGCCTTGCACCATGTCTCCCACCCCACCCACATGAATTTGGAGGAGGCCCTGGAATTCGTGGAAACAGTTCAACCTGAAAAAGCCTGGTTTACCCACATCAGCCACCACATGGGCCGAATGAACGACATAGCGCAACTTTTGCCGCCCAACATCGCTTTTGCTTACGATGGACTTACCATCCACACCTGACCCAGATTTATGCCAGACACCCACGATCGCAGCACAGCGGGCAACAGCGCTTCCCAGGCGGCCCCGAAGAACAACCTGGTTTGGGCCGATCGGCTCCGCAATCTGGCAACCGTTTTGGTGATCAGTATCCATGTTTCCGGCCCCATTGCGCACAACACCACCGATTACGATACCTGGTATTGGTGGTCGGCCAACCTGTGGGATTCCTTTTCGCGGCCTTCCGTGCCCTTGTTCATTATGTTGAGCGGTTTTTTGTTGTTGGGTAAAGATTACCCTTTGATGGATTTTTTGCAACGCCGTTTTTCCCGCATTTTGATTCCCTGGCTGGTTTGGTCGGTTGCCTATGGCATTTACAACAGCATTGCTAACCATACACCCGCGAGCATGGGTGAATGGTTTCGTTTTTTGATGGAAAACAAGGTACATTACCACCTCTGGTTTTTGTATCTCATTTTAGGATTGTACCTGGTATATCCCATTCTGCGCCCCTGGGTGCGCAGCGCACGCGAGCAGGACTTTTTATACTTTTTCATCCTGTGCATAATTGGAGCCTGGGGCTATAAAATACTCGACCAGTTTTTTAATATAAAATTGGGTTTTTACTTCGAATTGGTATCCAATGAAGCAGGAAATTTTGTGTTGGGGTATTATTTGGGACAAAAATTCCTGGCGACCGATCCAAATGGCGCCATCAAACCCTGGGCTGTTTCCCGGCGCATTTTGTGGTATATTTCGGCAGGGCTCATCGTTGTGGGCGGACTCGCCACTGCCGTTGGAACCTGGTGGGCGAGTTTGGCCTACGGGCATCATTTTCACGCGTATTTTTACGATTACCTCACCCCGAATGTGGGCATTGGCGCCATAGGCTGGTTCATTTTTGCTCAATTGTCGTTTGGGAGCGAGCGTTTGTTTGCATTTGAACAGAAATTTGCCGAGGCCAGTTTCGGCATCTATTTCGTGCACGTTTTTGTGCTCGACTGGTGGAGCCATTCAGGTTATTGGGCATACAAGTTTCACCCGGCCAAATGCATACCCATATTAATTGTTATGGTGTGTTTGATGTCATTTTTGGTTATTTCGTTTGTCCGAACCCTGCCGGGAGGTAAAAAAATCACCTGAGTATGGATCGCCCCCCCTTGCAAGTGGACACGCGAAAAGGCCCGCTGCATCTTTTACTGCATTGGTACTTTTTGGCGCACGCCACCGCATGGCTTGCAGGAGCCTTTATCCGGGCAGACTGGTATTTCAAAACACGGGCCATGGACAATTTGCAGGTACCTGCCGAGCACCCGCTGACATCGAAAGAAATACGGCGTTTTCAACATTATTTTTACGGGACTACTTATTTAAGCATTGTATTTTGCGTTTTGCGTGGACGTACGCGTACGCGCGCGGAAAAAAACGGCTTCACCAATCTGGCTGCGCTTGCCTATTACTTTGATGATTTGGTTCAAATGTATCACCATCAGGATCAATCGGGTGTACAATGGAGTGACAATCCGGAACAATACGGCCTGGCTACTGATCCGAGTGGTCGTGCTTTGCATTTTTTGCACAATATTTACGCGGCCTTGCCTCTGCGCGATCTGGAGACCTTTAAACAATATATGCAAAAAGTGTTTGTTGTGGAAACAGGCGGTCGTCAGCGCCTCCGTGAAAATATTGCGCTGGAAGAACTGGATCATATTGCTGCGGAAAAAGGGGCCTATTCCGTGTTGATGTTTCGGCGCACATTAGCAAATCCGATATCAGATC
>JAGWYI010000466.1 GCA_018969455.1 Bacteroidota bacterium
CCGAGGCATGTTTGGTGTTTGAAGACATGCCTTCCGGTATATTTGCTGCACGATACGGCAACTTTCCTGTAGTGGGCGTTGGTCGAAAAGCAGACCTTTCCGGCGCTGATTTGGTTATAGACAACTTTGTCGGATTAAATTTGGCCAGCTTGTTGAAGCATTTTAATCCGAGGATCTCTCAAACTGTTTAATGCAAACGAAATCAATGCATAACAATATGAAATGGAATATTCTATTGGCAATTGCCGTGGTGGTGATGGCTTATGTCACCTGCAAATCGCTGCAAAAACCTGCCCCCGCCCCCCAGGCCGAACAATTGCCGGTAGCAACCGATGGAGGCCTGCCCTGGAACGCATCCAAAGTCATTAAAGGCGATAACCCGGATGCAGCTTACACTTACCAAAGCAAACAAATTCCCCGACATGTGGATGTGCCTTGGGACAAAATAACCAAACCCTCTACCAGCCGACGCGCATTTATGGCAACCGGATGGTGGACGCCCAAAATGGCCTATCAGCCCTCTGATACCACCGTGCACCAATATTATATGGGCAAATGGTTCCGTTTTGCCGAAGATCAAACTTTTAACATCTTCAAAGATGGAAAAATCATCGACCAGGGCCACTGGGCATGGGATGACGACAACAAAATCATGTACCTGTCGTGCAATGACCCCTGGTTCAACAACTCCTGGCTGACACAGGAACGCGGGTTCAGAATGGTGTGGAAAGGAAATACCGATCTCAATTTTACCGGAATTCAGGTTCGGATGGACAATGAACCCACGCCCCCCTGGTTGAAATAAACGCAAGCATATGTTTCAAAAATGGCCGTTTATCCTCTGCCTGGCACTTCTTTGGGCAGCCTGCCGCCCCAATACTGCAAACAATTCCATGCAAAATAGTACCCTGCACCCCCAATCTTTAAGTCCTACGGAACCCGATTGGGCCAAAAATGCCGTCTTGTATGCTTGTTTTGTTCGGCAATTTTCTGCGCAGGGAAATCTCGCAGGCGTACAGGCGCAACTCCCGCGCCTGCGCGAGCTCGGAATGGACGTGCTGTGGCTGATGCCCATTCAACCTTTGGGAAAATTGCACCGAAAGGGCCGCGTTGGCAGTTCTTACTGCATCCAGGATTACAAAGCGGTTAATCCCGAATATGGCAGACTCGAGGATGTACAAAACCTGGTACAAGAAGCGCACCAGCTGGGATTGAAGGTAATTCTGGATTGGGTACCCAACCATACAGCTTGGGATGCCGTTTGGATGAAAGAACACCCCGAGTTTTATACCAAAATAAACGGCCAATTTACCGCACCCCTCAATGAAAACGGCCAGCCCACCGGATGGGATGATGTTGCCGAACTGGATTACAGCCAACCTGGCTTGTGGTATGCCATGATAGATGCCATGCAATACTGGATAAAAACGTGTGATATTGACGGATATCGCGTAGATATGGCCGGACTGGTGCCAAATGATTTCTGGAAAATGGTTCGCCCGGCGCTCGATTCGATCAAACCCGTATTTATGCTCGCCGAATGGCAAGACGATCCGGCGCATTTTTCCTCCTGTTTCAATGCCAACTACGGCTGGAAATGGAAGGATGTTACCCGCGATATAGCAGCCGGAAGGCAAAATGCCCTGGCACTGGACTCCCTGCTTTTGAACCTGGATGCATTTTATCCACCCGGGTATTATCAAATTTATTTTACCCAAAATCACGATGAAAACTGGTGGTCGGGCACCGATGCCGAATTGTTCGGACCAGCAACCGATGCCATGCAGGTGCTGATGTTTACCTGGCAAGGCATGCCACTTGTTTTCAACGGGCAGGAAGATCGATTGAACCAGCGCTTATCCCTGTTTGAAAAAGACCCCATTCGCTGGGGAAATATGGAAAAAACCCGCTTTTTCCAAAATCTGTGCTCACTCAAACACAACAACAAGGCACTTCAAACCGGACGCTCCGGTGGGCCATTGCACAAAATTCCAACCAGCAATGATGCCGCTGTGTATGCTTTTTCGCGCGAACAGGCAGGCGACCGGGTGGTGGTGGTGATCAACCTGAGCAAAGAACCTTGCAACTTCACCCTGCAGCCCCCCAATGAATTGATCGGCGGCTACCTCAATGTCTTTGAACCAAGCACCGTGCAACTCACCCGCGACATGCGCATGAACCTGGGGCCCTGGGAATATTTGGTGCTCACAAATAAATAAGGAATATGCGCATCAATTGGTTTCCCTTTTTTTTCCTGTTCTTTCGTTTTCCCAAAAAAGGAGTGCCAATTTCCAATCGCTACAAAGCCATTATCAAAGTTGTACAGCGCATGCAACTGGCACTAACTTTGATTTTTTTGTCTATAATCACAGGCGCCCTGGGGCTGGTTTACCTCGAAAATTACCCCTGGTTCGACGCTTTTTATATGTCGGTGATAACCCTTTCTACAGTCGGATTTGGCGAAATACACCCCCTTAGTCCCCTGGGCAGACTGTTTGAAGCGTTTTTAATTTTATTCAACCTGGGCCTGCTCGGATACTCGGTAACCACTCTAACCGGTATCTTTACAGAAGGCGGATTTGCCAAACTTTTGCGCGATTATCGGATGCATCGGAAAATACAACAACTTAAAAACCACGTGATTATTTGCGGCTTTGGCCGCCATTCACTCGAATTGACCTATGAATTGTCAAAGCGAAACAGAGATTTTGTGGTGATTGAAAGCAAACACGAACGGGTTGAATTGCTCAAGGAAAAATACGATTACCTGTACATTGAAGGAGATGCCACCCTCGATCAGGTGATGCAGGAAGCCCGAATAATGGATGCCGCTGCCCTGGTAACAACCTTGCCCAGTGACGCCGATAATATGTTTATTGCCCTTTCAGCCCGACAGACCAATCCGAATCTGCGCATCATTAGCCGGGCTACCGGCCCGGAAGATGAAGTTAAAATAAGAAAGGCTGGCGCAAACTACACGGTCATTCCCGAACGCATCGGTGGGTATTACATGACCACCCTGATTGACCAGCCGGAAGTGGTTGGCTTTTTTACCCTGCTCTCCAACATGGGCCCCGGCAATGTGCAGTTTGAAGAAATTCCGGTGGATGCCATGGCGCCCCATTTCAAAAACACGAGCATACGGGATAGCGGAATATTGGACCTTGGCCGGGTTTCCCTCGTCGCCGTTCGCCAACCCAATGGAATGTATGAACTCAACCCGCTTCCAAGCCTTGAATTACGCCCCGGGTGGGATGTGGTGGTTCTTGGCAGCCAGGAACAAGTGAACGCATTTAAAAACGCCGTTCTGGCCAATTCTGTTTCCAACTAAAATTGCAACGCCATCAAAATCCTGATTCTTCGTTTCAGCGCCATGGGCGATATCGTGCTTACTAGCCCGATTATTCGTTGTTTAAAACAACAAACCGGCGCCGAATTGCATTTTTTTACCAAAAAAGCATTCGGAGCAGTTTTGGAAAACAATCCACACATCTTTCGTGTACACCTTTTAGACAAAAACATGCCCGAAATATGCGCACGCCTTAAGCAGGAAAAATTCGATTGCATCGTCGACTTGCACAACAACCTGCGCACGCTGCGCGTAAAACGAGCACTGGGTTGCGATGCTTGGAGCTTTCCCAAACTGAATTTTAAAAAATGGCTTTATGTAAAACTGAAATT
>JAGWYI010000467.1 GCA_018969455.1 Bacteroidota bacterium
CCACAAAATGATACCATTTCAGGACAAATTTACATCGATTCCTCCAAAAATTTGGTTACAATTGTTGTATTCACCGACGATCATCCGGAACAAACCCGGTATGAGGTGTTGGATCCATCCGGCCAATTGGTTTATTCCAGGGGGCCTCTTTCCTTTCCATTCAATTATGATTATGCCCCGCTTTGCCTGGATAAAAACAAGTGTTATAAGTTGCGTTTGAAAGACAGCGCAGGTGATGGCTTTTTCGGATTTATACAAGTTATTTCTCCCGATTTTGGCGCATTAGCCGATTATTACGGTGGTAATTTCGGGTCCAGCCTTGATTTACCTTTTTGTACTGTATCGCCTTGTCTTGGGTTTTCGCTCCTGCCTCAAACGTATCCACCCTCCGGAGGCGGTGTTGCTGATGGCAAAATTAAATTGTTTGTGCAGGGCGGCAATCCGCCATTTCAGTTTTCGCTGGATGGTACAAATTACCAAACAGACTCCATTTTCAGCAATTTGGCAGCGGGAGTCTACACGATTTTTTGCCAGGATGCCAAATTGTGCAATACTACAGTTGCCGTAAACCTGGAATTGGTTGGAACTCAAGCACCGCTGGATGGTGATCGAAAATTACATGTTTCGCCGAATCCAAGTGCAAACCTGGTTTGGGTTGCATTGCCTGCCACAGATCAGGAGCGAAACGCCCAGGCTTGGGTATCCGATGCCCAGGGCCGGGTGATCAACCATTTTAAACTGGATCGTTGGGACGAGCAATTGAGGGGCGTGTTTTCACTGGAGAAACAGGCAGCAGGCATTTATTGGCTGCGTGTTCAGACAGGAAAACAAACGTTTGCAGCCCGAATTGTCAAGAACTAGACAATATTGAACTTACGATTAACAAAAAACCGAATGTATAACGTTAAACTTGGCACGGTTTTTAAATAATACTGACCATGAAAGGGCTAAACATTTGATTGGTTAATTGTTTTCATGGTTATGTTGCAAGCCGTCCTGTCGCAAAGATTGGACGGTTTTTTATTTTACAAAAGTTCGAACCATGTTTTGTATCCTTACCTTTGTGGTTTTATTGTCAAGGAATTATCTCCATGTCAAAAATAAAAGTTGCATTTTTTGCCGAGATATTGATTGAAGAATTTGATGGCGCTTCTCGAACCATGTTTCAATTGATCCATCGGATACCGAAAGATCGGTTTGAATTTTTGTTTATAGCTGGGATGGGTCCCGAAGTCATTGCCGGATTCCCCTGTGTTTTGCTTCCTTCGGCTACCATCCCTGTGAACCGGACCTATAAAATGGCGCTTCCTTTTCTTGCTCCAAACCGCTTGGAGAAAGCGCTTGCCGATTTTCAACCGGATGTTGTGCATATTGCAACACCCTCACTGTTAGGCAATTACGCCCTGGCCTATGCTCAAAAAAGCAAGTTGCCGGTGCTGTCCATTTATCATACGCACTTTGTTTCCTATATTGATTATTATTTGCGACGAATTCCGGCATTAATCAAGCCTGTGCGGCGAGCTGCCGAGCGTTCTCAAGCCCGATTTTACAATCAGGTTCAAATCATTTATGTGCCGGCAGAGAGCATTGCAGCCGATATGGTTGCATTTGGCGTTAATCCCGAACGAATAAAAATATGGAAACGGGGGATGAACACGCACTTGTTTACACCTGCCAAGCGCAATCCTGCGCGCATGCAAGCCTTAACGGGCAATGAATGGCCAACTGTCCTATTTGCGAGTCGCCTGGTATGGGAGAAAAACCTGGAAACCCTGATCCGGGTATTCAAACTGGCCCGTGCATTGAAATTACCTTGTAATTTTCTGATCGTAGGCGACGGCGTTGCCCGAGCGGCCTGTGAACTGGAAATGCCCGGGGCTATTTTTTATGGCAATACCGATCACCAGGACTTATCTGAGTTGTATGCTTCTTCTGATATATTCTTTTTCCCTTCCATTTCAGAGTCTTATGGAAACGTAGTGTTGGAAGCTATGGCTTCCGGGCTTCCCTGCGTATTAGCCGATGGCGGGGGATCCCGTGATTTTATTGAGCAAGGGGAGAACGGGTTTAAATGTGCGCCCGATGATGCCCAGGCCTACGTTGAAAAAATAGATATATTATTGAAGGACAGCAATTTGCGGAGGAAGTTTTCGGAGGCAGGAAGGGCATACAGTTTGAAATTTGATTGGCAAAGCCTGGCAGAAACCTATTTTAACGACCTTCAAATGTTGGCCCAAAAATGATGAAATACCTGCGTATTGTATTGATGGTCATCATTTTGGCATCTTTTGCTTTTTTTGTTCGGGCAACCGATTTGGAAAAGGTAAGGGCATCTATGGAACAAGTAGGTTGGAATTTTCTGTGGATTTTGGTGACGACCACCCTTGCTTATTTGCTTGGCGCAATCGGATGGAAATGCTGCATGGGGGATGCCGGTAAAAATTTGTCTTTGCTTGATTTGTTTTTAATTCGGCATATTGGTGAAACCGTAAGTGTAATTAACCCAACCAGTGTGGTAGGAGGGGAGGCGTTAAAAGTATTTTTGTTGAAAGACAAAGGCATTGAACGTAAAACGGTGATTCATTCGGTGCTGTTGTCGCGGATCATTATGGTTTTGACACAAATTTTGCTTTTCTTCGGCGTTGCAGTTTATATGTTGGCAAGGGAAGTAAGGTTCAATTGGGAAATCCGACCCGTTCAGTGGTTGCTCCCAGTGGGATTGATGCTGGTTTTTTTGGGGTTGTTGCGGCAAAACTGGATTCGACAAGCATTTTGGGCAACGCGGCCCGGTAAATGGCTGGATGTGCGCACCGGCGAAATGCGTGTGAAAATAAAAGAAATGTGGAAAGATTTGTTGGATTTCTCTCGGAATAACAGCAAAAATCTGGCATTGTCTTGTTTCTACTTTACGTTTCATTGGGTATTTGGTGCTGCGGAGTTTTTTGTGATTTTGCATTTTTTACATTTGCCAATATCCATGGTTCAAGCAGTTTTTATTGATATGGGGGTAGTGTTTTTCAAAGCGGCGGGGGCCATGATTCCAGGCCAGATAGGGGTAGAGGAGTATGGGAACAAGGTGATGCTGGCAGCAGTTGGCGTTGCTGGAACCGAAATATGGATCACGGTATCGGTCCTGCGGCGGTCACGGCAGTTGTGCTGGACCGTTTTTGGGCTGATTACCTATTTCATTTTTTATAAAAACGTGGGAAAAACAGTCGTAGAAAATTGATGGAAATCCTGTTTGTAAGTCATAAATATCCGCCATCGGTTGGGGGCATGGAGAAACAGAGTTTTGAGCTCATAGAGGGTGTGAAACCTTATGCGAAGGTGCACACGCTTGTGTACAAAGGCGGTGGGAAACTCTGGTTTTTTCTTTCTTTGGCAAAAAAAATTACCCTAATTTGCCGTGAAAACCCGGAAATATCTGTGGTTCATTTCAACGATGGCTTAATCGGCGCCATTTGTGCCCAACACCGCGGTTATACACATTGCAAGCGCGTTGTAACCTTGCACGGCCTGGAAGTGGTTTTTCCGAATAAATGGTATCAAAAATACATTTTCCCCCGATTTAATCGGTTCAATTTGGTGATTGCAGTGAGTACTGCCACCCGCAATGCCTGCCTTGCGCGCGGCATTG
>JAGWYI010000468.1 GCA_018969455.1 Bacteroidota bacterium
AAAATGCAGCGCGGCGCAGATACCCTTAGCTTGGCGAGCAATCCGTTGGGCGCCTTTGAGTTTGAAGGGCTAAAACCGGGATATTATAGTTTGAGCATACACTCAACCGGCTATGAACCCCAACTAATTCGAGAAATTAACATTGCCTCTGGACGGGTTCAATTGCTCGAAATTTCCTTGACGCCCAGCCAGACTACCTTGCCCAAAGTAACCATTAGCAGTACCGTATCGGGCAGAAGAAATCTTCAAGTTTTGAGCGAAATACCGCTTACACGCGATCAAACCTTACGATTCCCGGCTATGTATTTCGATCCTGCACGACTCGCAGCGGCGTATGCAGGGGTAGCCCAAACAGATGATGGAATCAATGGAATGAGCATTCGCGGCAACAATCCTGGTGGCGTTCGATGGCGGCTGGAAGGAGTTGAAATTGTTAATCCCAATCATTTGCCCAATGCAGGTACTTTTGACGATCGGCCGGCAGCATCGAGTGGAGGGGTGCTGATGTTTTCTTCCCAACTGCTTGATAATTCATCCTTGTTAACCGGTTCTTTTCCGGCTGGGTTTGGTGATGCACTTGGGGGGGTTATGGACATGAATTTGCGACAGGGAAATCCCCAGAAACACGAATTTACCGCACAGGCAGGTTTGATTGGACTGGATGTTTCGGCCGCTGGGCCCATTTCGAAAGCCGGGAAAAACACGTATATTGTTAATTATCGCTATTCAACAGTTGGTTTATTGGGGAAAATGGGCATCACCTTTGGAGGCGAAAAAATTGGTTTTCAGGACCTGTCTTTTAAAACCAATTTTACGGGAAGAAAAGGTGGCAACTGGAGTCTTTTCGGTGTGTTGGGCATCAGCTCCAATGTGTTTAGGCCGGAAGGCGATTCCGTTAAAGTATATAAAGACCTATTTCACATTGATTTTGACTCGAAAACGAGCATCTTCGGACTTTCCTTCCAAAAGGTTTTGGGTAAAAAAACATGGATAAAAACTTCGGTGGCCTTATCCGGACAAGAAAATAAACGCATGGCCACGAGCAGTGAATTGATTACCGTGGATAAAAACACAGAGAACCATGCTGGCTTTAATCTCAACTTTTTTCATAAGATTAATGAACGAAATCGCCTTAGAGGCGGCCTGAACGGACAGGTTCTTTACTATTATGGTCTTTCTGCAAATGATTCGGATGTAAATTATGAAGGATGGGTGCATATCGCACAAGTGCAACCCTGGGTCAACTGGGACTGGCATTCGACCAATCGAATTTTGCAAATGAAATTGGGTTTGCATGCCCATGTATATCGTACCTTTTGGGAAAGCGATGCAAAAGGAGATGAAAGTTTGGAGCCAAGGGCAGAGATTACCACCCAATTGGCACGCACGCAATCACTGAGCATCGCTTATGGTTTGCAAAGCCAACTCAATCCCTTGTGGCTCGAAGCAGATACACGCCCAAATGTTACCCATGATAAAGATGCTTATCCCAATCGCGGTGCGGGTTTTATACGTGCACATCATATAGGCCTGCGACATCATTGGAATATTTCGGAAGCTTTGTCGCTGAAAACGGAATTGTATTACCAGCGGCAATACAACATCCCTGTTTCTGCTCAACAAGGCAGTTTTTCCATGATCAATGAAACCCAATTGCAGCGATACAACACCTTGACAAGTACCGGGATCGCTGAAAACAAAGGAGTGGAAATCAGCCTGGACCGTGTGGTAAATAACGATTGGTACATGGCCCTGAACACTTCTTTGTTTACCGCACGCTATCAAGGCAGCGATCAGGTTTGGCGCAATTCCCGTTGGGGTTTGGGCCATCTGGCAAATGCTACCCTTGGAAAAGAATGGTATCGGGAGCGCACCCAAAACAAGGTAAATGCCTTTGGCATCAATGGCCGTGCTGTTTGGACAGGCGGTTACCGGACGATGCCCATTGATTTACAGGCATCTGCGTTTTCAAAAAGAACGGTGTTTGATACCAAAAATGGTTTTAGTGAAAAACAGGCGGATTATTTTCGAATTGATTTAAGGTTTTATTGGAAACGGAGTTTGGGCGCACGACGGAACAGCACTTTTGCCATGGATTTTCAAAATGTGAGCGGGCAAAAAAACATTGCTTACCGGTATTACGATCCATACCTGGGGAAGGTGATGACCAAATATCAACTCGAATTTGTTCCAAACATGAGTTGGCGACTCGAATTTTAACTTTTTTTGAATGTTATGGCAAAGCGAAAATATTATGTGGTTTGGGAGGGACACATGCCCGGTATCTATGATTCCTGGGAAGCCTGTCAGCGCCAGGTAGCGGGTTTTCCACAAGCTAAGTATAAAAGTTTTGACACCCGCGCCGAAGCGGAGAAAGCACAAAAAAACAATTACTGGCAATATGTGCAGGGCAACAACCCGCCAGAAAAGAAGGAAAAAATACCACGCTCGGCCATCCTGCGCGATAGCATGGCAGTAGATGCAGCCTGCAGCGGAAATCCGGGTGATATGGAGTATCAGGGAGTGCATATTTCCAGCGGCAAACAAATTTTCCATGTGGGGCCATTGGAAGAAGGTACAAATAACATCGGCGAATTTTTGGCTATTGTACACGCCCTCGCCTTGCTAAAGCGACAAAACCGCCCCGATATGCCGATCTATACCGATTCTCGCAATGCCATGTTGTGGGTAAAGGCCAAAAAGTGCAACACCAAGCTGGAACAAACGCCCCGCAATAAAAAGATATTTGAGTTGATTGACCGCGCCGAAAACTGGCTGGCGATGAATAAGTATAACAATCCGATTATTAAATGGGAGACCGCAGACTGGGGCGAAATTCCTGCCGACTTCGGCCGGAAATAAACCCATGGGTGGATATTGAATAAATGGAGCGTGATGTAAAGCTTGTTTGCAATTAATTAACATTGGAATTTTTAGTGTTACGACAACTAATATTAAAACACAGTGTTTAACGTTTATTTAAAACTTAAATCAAAATAAAATGGCTACTTCAACCTGGCAATTAGACGTTGCACATTCTGATGTTTCTTTCCGTGTTCGACACTTATTGGTGGCAACAGCAACCGGAAAATTTACCAATTGTACTTCCTCTGTACACACCGAGGAAGATGACTTTTCCACCGCTCAAATTGAGTTTTCTGTAGAAACTGCATCCATCCATACAGGTGTTGCCGATCGGGATGCGCACCTTCAAAGCGATGAGTTTTTTGCAAGCGCCACCTATCCTACAATGACTTTCAAAGCCAATGGATTGAAGCATGTTGAAGGCGACAATTACACCGTTACCGGTGAACTGACCATTCGGGATGTAAGCAAAGAGGTAACCCTGGATGTTGAATTTGGCGGCATTGCCAAGGATCCATGGGGCAATATCAAAGCGGGTTTTGAGGTAAATGGTAAAATTAACCGCAAAGATTTCGGTTTGAGCTGGGATGCGTTGACCGAAGCTGGTGGTGCTGTTGTTGCCAATGAAGTTAAAATTCACGCCAATCTGGAATACGCCAAAGTTGTACCTGCATAAGCGTTTGTAAACATTTATTTACACAAATCCCTGACTTCAAATTTGAAGCCAGGGATTTTTTGTAAAGAACGATGCCTTTAAGACAG
>JAGWYI010000469.1 GCA_018969455.1 Bacteroidota bacterium
TTTACACCGCCAGATTTTGTGCATAACGATCTTTATAAATCATCGTAATCCATCCTGATTTATCCACAAAATCCGGCGAATCCTGGTATAGATGAATCTGCTTCGGTGTAAAAAATGGCAAAAAAAAGCGGCTAAACCTTACCTTGTTTAGCCGCTTGCTGGAAATTGCATGTAAAAAATTAAATCCGTTCCGGCTCAAGCCCCCATTCTTCCGGAGAACGCCAAAGTGCAGAGAGCAGCAATTCGCGCATAAAAAAGAACTCTTTGGGCAATTTGTCGTATAATCGAGAGAACAGCTCTTCATGGGAGAGCAATTCCTGTTTCCAGGGCTCACGTGCGATGGTCATAATTTTGGCAAACTCCTCCTTGCTGAAATCCAGACCGTTCCAATCCATATCTTCGTAACGGGGCATCCAGCCTATTGGGCTTTCCACCGCTGAGGCGCGGCCCTTGGTTCGTTGGATGATCCAGCGAAGCACCCGCATATTTTGACCAAAACCGGGCCACACGAATTTTCCATTTTCGTCCTTTCGGAACCAGTTTACGCTAAAAATGCGCGGTGCATTGGGCAAATCACGTCCGAATTGCAACCAATGATTTACATAATCGCCCATGTGGTAACCCATGAATGGCAGCATGGCAAAGGGATCTCGGCGTACCTTTCCGATTTCACCGAATGCCGCTGCGGTCATTTCCGAGCCCATGGTAGCTGCCAGGTATACGCCAAAATTCCAGTTAAATGATTGAAAAACAAGTGGAACGGTGCTGCTTCTTCTACCGCCAAAAATAAAGGCTTCAATAGGTACACCGGCTTTATCGTCCCATTTTTCATCAATAGCCGGGTTTTGGTAGGCAGGGGCCGTAAAGCGGGAGTTGGCATGCGCTGCCGGCTTGCCGCTTGCAGGATCCCAGGGTTTGCCCGTCCAATCGGTTAATGGTCCAGGAGGTTCGGGTGTCATGCCTTCCCACCAAACATCGCCATCTTCGGTGATGGCCACATTGGTAAATATGGTATTTGCCCGAATGGACTCCATGGCATTCGGATTGGTTTTGAAGTTGGTACCCGGCGCCACACCGAAATAACCTGCTTCTGGGTTGATGGCATACAATCGGCCGTCATCACCCTTATGAATCCAGGCAATATCATCACCTACCGTGGTAATTTTCCAGCCATCCAAACCATCGGGAGGAATCATCATGGCAAAGTTTGTTTTACCACATGCGCTTGGGAATGCAGCGGCCACATAGGATTTTTCTTTTTCCGGTGATTCCACGCCCAATATCAGCATGTGTTCGGCCAGCCATCCTTCTTCGCGACCCATCGTAGACGCTATCCGCAGGGCAAAACATTTTTTACCCAAAAGGGCATTTCCGCCGTATCCGGAGCCATAAGAAATGATCAATCGTTCTTCCGGAAAATGCGAGATGTATTTCACGGTTGGGTTGCAAGGCCAGTTGACATCAGCCTGGCCATCCTGAAGGGGAGCACCGATGCTGTGGACACATTTTACATAATTGCCCTGGTCAATGTAGGGCATTACCTGGTCGCCCATGCGGGTCATGATGTACATATTGACCACAACATATTCAGAATCGGTAATTTGTACGCCATATCGGGAGAGTGGGGAGCCCACCGGACCCATACAGAATGGGATCACATACATGGTGCGGCCTTTCATGGCGCCGGCTGTGAGACCCTCCAAAATATTTTTCATTTCCTGCGGATCCATCCAGTTGTTGGTTGGTCCTGCATCTTCTTTTCTGCGGCTGCAGATGTAGGTGCGGTCTTCCACCCGTGCAACGTCGCTTGGGTCGCTGAAACAGGCAAAGCTATTGGGGCGTTTTTCTGGGTTAAGCGGAATAAATGTTCCTTTTTTTACCAATTGCTGGCACATTTCATCGTATTCCGATTGGGAACCGTTGCACCAGTGGATGCGGTCGGCTGAGCAGTGTTTGGCGAGGGTATTCACCCAGTTTTCCAGCGCAGCCCGATTTTCGGTATTTTGCTGGGCAGGGAAAGATGCTTTTTCAAACATGGCGGTTAGGCACTTTTTTAACGGATGGACAGATGGTATTTTTAAATGCTTGCACGAAAGTAAGCCGTATAGAACTGCATCAAATTGATGGCAATCATAACAAAATAAAACCTTCGTCATGGCCCCAAATGTGGTGGAGGGCACACAAACTTTTATTCCAAATCGGCAAACATTTTCCTGGTTTCAGTAGCATCTTTCGGTTTGATTCGGCCGGCAAGCACCAGGCGCATCTCGCGACGACGTGCAGCACCTTCAAACAAATTTTGCTCTTCACTCGACAATGGCAATACGGGTGAAACGGGAATGGGGGTTCGCTTTTTGTCGTCTAATGCCACAAAAGTAAAATAGGCATGGTTGCACCGCCGGGCATTTTGCCCTTTAATGTCGTTGGCAAATACCTCAACATACACCTCCACTGAAGTATTAAATGCCCGGGTTACAGATGCTTCCAGTGTAATCACATCGCCCAGTCGAATCGGATTTTGAAAGGAGATATGGTCTACCGCTGCAGTAACTACATGTGCCTCTGTATGCTTGCCCGCACAGATGGCACATACAATGTCCATCCAACGCATCAAATAACCGCCCATTAAATTGCCCATAGGATTGGTATCATTGGGCATAATCAATTCGGTCATAACCGTACGACTTTCGGCTACTTTTTTGGGATTCAAATCGCGTTTAGACATGTACAGAATTCAATGGTAAAAAACTAGGCAGTTTGTGTGGCAGAAATTGCCCGACTAACCCATGCGTAACTGCCAAATAATACGGTGCAGAAAAACAAGTCTCCCATTAAGGTATTACCCAAAAACGGAATACCGGCCGCATAGCAGGTAATCAGTCCGGAAAAATCGGCCGGATACATACCCGATCCCATCCAAACGCCAAAATTGGATACCAGAAAGAAAAGCAGGGAGGCACTTACACTTGCCCCAAACACCCTGAATGGCGTTTGAATGCGACGTAAAATCACAAAACCTGTCAACAACACCAGGCCAAATCCTACATAAGACCAAACGGAGGTAAACCAAGCAAAACCAGTGTAATATTGCGCATACAACACATTGTTCAAGATCAAATCCGTCAAAAACAAAACCAAAAACGGAATGAGAATCGCCATCCAACGGCGTCCAAAATAAGCGGCGCCAAACAATCCAATGGCGCTAATGGGTGAGAAATTGTAAGGCGGGGCGGGTAAAAGGTGCAAACCCAAACGGATCAAGGCCGCTACCAACACAAAAGCAAAAAGCAGTCGAATTTTCATACAAAGGTATTTGTTGCCACAAAGATAGAAAGCCTTTCGCTTCCTTTACTGCTTCCTTCCATACGATTTTCCAAAAATTGAATTCATCCTGTCTGTTTTGACGTAATATTGCAGCACAAAAGTTGATTCTGAATGAAAAATTGGTTTTTAATTATTGCAGCCTGCCACTTCAACATCTTTCAGGCATTCTGCCAACCCGAGCGCTGGCAACAACATGTTCAGTATGCCATGCAAATTGATATGGATGTGGCCAAACACCAGTACCATGGCG
>JAGWYI010000470.1 GCA_018969455.1 Bacteroidota bacterium
GCGTTAAAAGATTTGCCTTTCAGCATTTCGGAGGTTTTAAAACAGTTTCTAAAGGATGTTCAGTCCTTCGCCATGAGTCTTCCGCAAATAAAAGACAAAAAATGTTTGCCCGTTTTTCATGAAAACACTTTACCTTCCCCCCTGAATATTCGTCAATATGCGCATTTTTTAAAATACCATTTGGCGAATTTTCAGATTTAACCAAACTTTCACCTTTACTTTTCATCAACATCCTTTAATCATGCAAAGAAAATTCCTTCTTCTGCTCGGCTTTATTCTAATCCTTTCTTCCGAACGCGCATTTAGCCAAAGAATATGTGGCAGTATGGAAGTTTTGGCCCGTCAAATCATGGAAAACCCGGATTTGCAAATGCAAATGCAGGAAATTGAACGCAATACGGCCAATTTTATCGCCAACCACGGCGCCAGCGAACGGGTAGTGGTTACCATTCCCGTTGTTGTGAATGTGGTGTGGAACACTAGCGCCGAAAACATCAGCGACCAACAGATCCAAACCCAAATTGATGTATTGAATGCCGATTTCCGCAAATTGAACAGCGATGTATCGCTCGTACCTTCTGTTTGGACCTCCCTGGTGGCCGATATGGAAGTCAATTTTTGCCTGGCAACACAAGATCCTTCTGGTGCTGCAACCACCGGCATTCGCCGTCGGCAAACGACGGTGACTTCATTTTCCACCAACGATGCCGTAAAATTCACCGCCCAGGGTGGCTTGGACATTTGGGACCGCAACAAATACCTTAACCTGTGGGTGTGCGACCTTAGCGGCGGCCTCCTGGGTTATGCACAGTTCCCCGGAGGCGCCCCCGCTACCGACGGCGTGGTCATTGATTACCAGTATTTTGGAACAATTAATGCTTCCGCTCCATTTGACAAGGGCCGCACCGCTACCCACGAAGTAGGCCACTGGCTCAATTTGTTCCACATCTGGGGCGATGACAATGGCGCCTGCAACGGCAGTGACCAGGTTGCCGATACCCCCAATCAAGGCGCCGAACATTACGGATGCCCTGCTTTCCCTAGCGTAAGCTGCAACAACGGCCCCAACGGCGACATGTTTATGAATTACATGGATTACGTAGATGACGCCTGTATGTACATGTTCACCAACGGCCAAAAAGCCCGCTCACAAGCGCTCTTTGCCTCCAATGGTGCACGTGTGTCCCTGCTGTCTTCTCCCGGCTGCCAAGCTCCAAACTCAAGCTGCGGCGCTCCCAGCGGTTTGAGTGCTACCAGTATTACCCAAACATCGGCTACGCTCAATTGGGGCGCAGTTTCCGGCGCAACTTCCTATAACCTGCAATGGAAAATTTCTACCTCAGGTACCTGGACCACCGTAAGCGGCCTCACCGGTACTTCCTATAACCTCACTGGCCTTACCGCAAGCACCACCTACAACTATCAGGTGCAGGCCGTTTGCTCCGGCGGAAACAGCGCTTACTCCACATCGGCATCCTTTACTACCCTCGCCTCAGGCGGTGGCGGCAGCTGCACCGATGCCTATGAACCCAACAATACCAGCGCTACAGCAAAGGTGATTCCCGTCAATACCGATATTAAAGCCCAAATTGCTTCTTCAAGCGATATCGACTGGAATAAATTCTCCAATTCATCGGCAACTAAAAACATCAAAATAGACCTGACTACCCTGCCGTTTGACTATGACCTTCAACTGTATCGTAACTCGTCTTTGCTCAAAACTTCGCAAAATGCAGGTACCGCCGACGAGCAAATCGTTTACAATACCAACACTGTGTCATCTGCATATTACGCAAGAGTATATGGTTACAACGGCGCCTTTAGCAACACCCAATGCTATACTTTGCGTGTGAGCCTGAGTGCTACCGCCTTCCGTTCCGATGGAAGCACCGACGGGCCTACTGAAGATGTGGACCTCGATGTACAATTCGAAAATCTTGGCTTTGGCATGTATCCCAACCCGGCCACCAACCAGCTCACCGTGGAAGTACCCATGAAAGAAGTAGGCGATGTATCTGTGCTTATTCTCGATCCGGCCGGTAAAACAACCCTGACACAACACCGTACGCTGGGGAAAGGCGACAATCAAATCACTTTTGATGTGCAACCACTCCCCGCAGGTGTTTACTTCGTGCAAGTGCGCAACGGTGAAAATGTACACACGCGCAAATTGGTGAAAAACTAATTTATACCAGGGAATTGAAGGATTTTGTGGCCAAATCAGGAAGATTAACTTCGCTGATCTACAATGATTTATAAAAATCGTTACGCACAAAACCTGGCAACCTGAAGTATAAACCAATTAACAGTTTCTTACTCCCATCGATTTTAAAGGGCACGCCCGGGGCAACAATTGGTGCTCCGGGCGCTGTTATTTTCAGTGCTTACTTTGACTCAATTTGCCAATTCATGCCCGGGCATGGATCAGTATCTCGGTTAAAATACCAAGCCCAATAATTACCCTTCCTGGAATGATTGTTACTGTTGTTGCAGATCGCTGTAATAAATCAACTCCCACTCAGCTTTATCATTTTTAAGGAATCGGCGCTCCAAGCCATAATTGGCAGATTTGTAACGAATTTTTTCAATGACCATTTCAGCCCCCATCATTTCGAATTGCTGTTCAAATTCGCCCGTGCTGAAATCAATTGGGTGATGCATGCGCCAATGCGTTGAATCCCACAACATCAACACCCGCTTAAAGTGGGTGCTATCCACCGGTTCTCCCGTTTCTCCTTGCAATGGCCACGTAATATGCGCCATTTGGTACAAACTGTCGCGGTGAAACTGGGAATAAAAAGCATTAAAATCAGAGGGCAAGTCTGAGGCTGACACCAATGATTGTTCAGGAGGTCCCGTTATTCCCTGTTTTTGCTTCGAACCTCCACAAGCCAGTAACATCCCGGCAAAAAAAACATAAATCAATGTACGCATTTGAAAAGTCAAAATATTAGAAACAGTTTTACCCCCCAACCGATTGAGTATTTTTCGGGTAAGGGGGAAAGTTAAAGCGTATTTTTGGGTGAATAGCAATGCCTGTTCGCAAAAAACAATTGAAATATTCCTAAAAAAATGTAACCCTACAACATCTTTTAAATGCCCAATAACCCGGAAAAATCACATTTTACAGGATCCCAATTCAACGCAAAATTCGCAAAATTCTTATCTTGCCCTTTTAAACGGATCCAAATTCTTGCCTTTTATTCGTTGAACGGTTTTAGTTTATCCTTGCAAACAAGCCTAAATTGTCCAATATCAACGCTTTGAAAAACTACGAAAATTGCCAGTCCGGCAGCATTTAACCGCTTTCCTACATCATGAAGAGTTTTCTTACCATCCTGTTGTTGATTTTATCCAACCTATTCATGACATTTGCCTGGTACGGTCACCTCAAATATCAAAACTTGCCCTTTTTTCAAAAATATGGTGCATTTAGCCTCATTTTGGCGAGTTGGGGCATTGCATTTTTTGAATACTGCCTCCTGATACCCGCCAATCGCCTGGGTTACGTAGAAAATGGCGGTCCATTTAGCCTGGTTCAATTGAAAGTCATGCA
>JAGWYI010000471.1 GCA_018969455.1 Bacteroidota bacterium
TGGAGGCGGGTACTATGCAGAAATGTTTGAGAAGCAATCGGCCAACACCGAATCGGCTGCGGAGTAGGATCAATTTTGATTTTTAGGGGTAGCCTGATTTAGTTTGGGAGCGATAAATCGTTCCTGAACGCCTTTTACATTGAGTCCGGCGCGTTCGGCTTTTTCAAGTACTTTTCGGGCACTGCTTGTATCTTTTTTTTGGAGGAATGCTTCAATGGTTACCACTGCTTCCTGATCGGTTTGGGGCTTCTTGTTTTTTTGGGGCTCGAGCAATTTAAGGCCTCGATCGGCTTCGCCGAGGAGTAGGTTGGCTTTGGCAGCCTTTACCCGAGTTTTCAAGTTTTTAGGTTGTTTTTTTGCTGCATTTTCCAGTGCATCGCGGTATTGCCTGAGTTTAGAGATACTGTCTTGAACGGTTTTTTGTTTTGCATGAATCCAGGCGGTATCGGAGGAGCTGCTTTTTTGTTTACCTAAAATTTTCAAATCTGCTTCAGCTTTGAGCGGTTGGCCGCTTTGGAGGGCTGCTTCAGCGCGATATTTGAGTAATTCCGGGTTGGCGGTTTGGGGATTTGGAGCAGCGAATTCCAGATCGTTTACTGCTGCGGCATAATTTCCCATTTGGTACAAAAGAGCCCCTCTTTTTTGTCTGGCTTCCAGGTTATTGGGATAAGTTTCCAGCACTTGATTATAGTATTCGATGGCCTCTTCGGGATGTTCGCGGTACACGTTAGCAGCCAATAAAAGCAGCATGCTTGTATCGGGAATTGAACTGTTGTTTTTATTCAAACCCGATTGAACGTGGAGGGCAGCAAAGAGACTGTTTTCCACAGGAACCTTTGCTTTATTGGCCAGTACGATGTAAAGCATTTCATAAATGGATTGCAGGTCGCGAATCAATTGGCCTTGTTCTTTGTTTTTCAGCAAGTTATTGAGGGAGGTATCTCCCTCGACAGCTACTTTTCCGGCGTTCAGGAGTCGGTAACGCACGTCTAGTTTATAGTTCTCATCGGCACTTTGGTTAATTTTCCCCCAAACGATCATTTGTACACCGCATTGCATGGCGATTTCTTCAGCCATTTGTGGGCTTGGATAACCGCCGGAATAAGATTCCTTTACTTCTGCAACTGCCAGTTCTTTCAGATTTGGTGTTTTGTTTATGAGTACATTCAGGCCGTCGGCGATTTCGACGGCAGGGTCGCTGCTTTTGTTTTCGCCGGTTTGCCGGAAAGGCAAAACCAGAACTTTATAGGGCGTATTGCGTTTGAATTTCGGGCAATCCTGCACGGCAGCAAACCAAAACTGCCATACCGCCAAAGCGACAAGGAGGGTTGCAAGCCCACCCGCCACATAATATCGCCATACTTTGGGCTTGGCCTCATCAGGAGTGCTGTTGTTGATTCGGCCAGATTCCAGTTGTTTGATTAATTGCAGCGTATGATCTGCAATTTGGTTGTATGCCAGGCGAGCATCTTCGGGGGCAATGGTATTTTTGAGTGCCTGGGCTTTGGTTTGATAATAGTCGCCTTGATTGATGCGTGCTATTTGCAGCAATTCGGTATATTTAGGTTCCGATTCGAGAATGGAGACCAATTGTTCCAAGGCTTGTTCGAGTTTGCCTTGAGCAATTAATTGTTCCACGGCGGAGGTTGCTTGTTGCAGTTCCATGATTAAGAAATATAAGTTAGAGCAAATCTATAGATTTTCACTTCATAATAATGCCTAAAGAAACGTTAGTAATCATTTAAAAGTACATGAAAATCAGGCGCTTTGCGCTTTGATATCGTTTAGAGCAGTGGTTTAAGGTGTTTCCAGATGGTTTCGGCCACAATTTTATGGCCTTCTACATTGGGGTGAATTCCATCAGGAAGGTTCAGCGCGGGTACGCCGCCTACATTTTGGAGCAAGAAAGGAATCAGGGTTGCCTGGTTTTTTTGGGCGAGTTCGGGAAACAAATTTTTAAAATCCTGTGTATAGCGATTTCCCATATTAGGGGGAGCCAGCATACCTGCAAGGATAATTTTACAATTGGGGTATTTTGTTTTCACCGCATTAAGAATAGCCTGCAGGTTTTTTCCAGATTCTTCTACGGGCAGACCGCGTAACGCATCGTTTCCTCCGAGTTCCAAAAAAAATACCTCAACAGGCTGTTGTAAAACCCAATTGATCCGGTTTTTGCCATCGGCTGTCGTTTCGCCACTCAAACCCGCGTTTACACAGGCATAAGGCAAATGCAAGGAGTCGATTTTTTCTTGTATCAAATGCGTAAATCCTTGTTCGGGCTCCAGCTGATAGGCTGCTGTGAGGCTATTTCCAAAGAAAAGAATGTTTTTTTGAGGACTGCTATTCATTGTTGGCTTTAATTCCTGGTTTTGGTCATTCGGAGTTGCCGGTTTTTGTTGACACGCGCCGAAAACGAACATAGGCAATAGGAGCATAACAAGGCGTCGAAGCATGGTGTGTTGTTTTGTAGTTTTTTTTAAAAACACAGGACAAGCTACTTGGTTTATAATGCGTGGCCTGTTGCAAAAATGGGCGGCGGCAATTGGTCTCAACGATAAAAGAACGTGGGTGGCTTCCTGTTGAGGCCACTGAACCATGTATGCTTTACAACGCCAGATTTTGTACATAACGATCTTTATAAATCATTATAATCCAACGAAATTCATCCTGATTTATCCACAAAATCCGGCGAATCCTGGTATAATTTTTTTAATTTTTCACATCCAGGGCATCTCGCAAACCATTACCCAGTAGGTTAAAGGCCAATACCAGACATGCAATGGATGCAGCAGGCACCAATGCCTGGTATGGTTTTCCGGAAATTGCGTATCCGTAATTTTCATTCAACATAGAACCCAAGGAAGGAGCAGGCGCTTGTACGCCAAAACCAAGGTAGCTTAAACCCGATTCGAGTAAAATGGCAGTAGCAAAGTTGGCGCTTGCCAAAACAAGCACTGGTCCCATCAAATTGGGTAAAATATGGCGGTATAGCACCCTAAGATGCGAAAAGCCCATGCTTGTGGCTGCTTCAACAAAGGACAAAGACCGCTGCGCGAGCACTTGGCCACGTACCATACGGCCAACATCTACCCAGATGCTCATGCCTACAGCCAGGAAAATGCTGCCGATCCCTCGACCTAAAGCTAAAACCACCGCAAAAACCAAAAGAAGGGTAGGAATAGCCCAAATGGTATTCATCAAAAAAGAGAGAAACTCATCGATGCGGCCGCCAAAATAGCCTGCAAGTGCGCCCACTGCGATCCCTATTCCAAGCGATACCAGCACAGCAAGCAAGCCCACAAGGAGAGAAACCCGGAAACCCAACAACAAGCGACTCAACATGCATCGTCCAAATTTATCTGTTCCAAGCGGAAAATATCGGGTGTACAAAGATGGGGTTGCTATTGAATCGGGTATAAAAAGTGCGGAAAGATGAGACGCCTGACCGAATTTGTAGAAATAGATCGAATCTGATTTTCGTTCCAGGCAGGGCTTCTCCAGGGCGATTACCATATAGGGTTGAGGAACACCACAG
>JAGWYI010000472.1 GCA_018969455.1 Bacteroidota bacterium
GGAAAACCACCGACGGCGGTCAAAACTGGTTTCCTATATTTGACCAACAAGCATTTTTATCCATCGGCGATATTGAACTAGATCCGCAAAATCCGGAAATTGTGTACGTGGGAACCGGCGACCTGAACGTGAGCGGATATCCCTTCATTGGCGACGGCCTTTGGAAAAGCAATGACGGCGGACAAAATTGGAAACACATTGGACTTGAAAATCAGCGGATTATCAGTAAAATAGTCATTCACCCAGGAAATTCCAACATAATTTATGCCGCGACCATGGGCCTGCCCTTCGAGCGAAACAACGACCGAGGGCTTTACAAAACCACCGACGGCGGTCAAAACTGGCAGCAAATCTTGTTTGTA
This sequence comes from Bacteroidota bacterium, assembly GCA_018969455.1. Classification (GTDB taxonomy): domain Bacteria; phylum Bacteroidota; class Bacteroidia; order Chitinophagales; family Saprospiraceae; genus M3007. Next base: position 363 of record JAGWYI010000472.1, read on the forward strand.
AGTGACCAAACCGGCGCAATAGACCTTCAAATGTCGCCCGATAACCCCAACGAATTGTATGTTGCCATGTGGGACCGCATTCGAAACAACCAGGAAAGCATCGTGAGTGGAGCAAATGCAAGAATTTGGAAAACCACCGATGCCGGCCTCAACTGGATTGCACTGGAAGGCGGATTGCCCACCGACCCAAAATGCAGGATCGGGATAGACATCGACCAAAGCAATGCACAACACATCATTGCCATGTACGCCGATACAGACCTCACATTCGACGCCATTTACGAATCCTTCGACGGCGGCAATACCTGGAGCCCGATGGATGCCATCGGACTCGATGCCAACTTCCAAAGCAATTTTGCCTGGTATTTTGGGAAAACTTTTATCAATCCCTTCAAAACCAACGAAATATATGCCTTGGGGGTTGTTTTGTGGCGCTCCCTCGACGGCGGAAAAAATTGGGAACAAGCCTCGCCCGACTGGTGGACCTATCAAGTTCATGCAGATGATCACGACATGGCCTTCATCGACGATCATACGATGTTACTGGGCACGGATGGCGGCCTGTATCGCAGCTCCGACAGCGGCGCATCCTGGGAAAAAATAGAAAATATCCCGGCCAATCAGGTTTACCGGGTGGCTTACAATCCGTTTAACACCGAGTGGTATTTTGGCGGCCTGCAAGACAATGGCACCACCGGTGGCAACGCAACCTTATTGAAAGATTGGCCCCGCCTATGGGGCGGCGATGGATTCCAGGCCGCCTTTCACCCTACTAACCCCGATATTTATTATTTCGAAACACAGGATGGCAATATTTCAGGAACTACAGATGGATCTAACTTCGACAATGCTGGTGCTGGCATTGACGATACCGACCGCCGTAGCTGGGATATGCAATATTTTATCAGCGCCAACGACCCCGATGTCATGTATACCGGAACCTATCGGATGTATATGGGATTCGGGCATTTGCCAGCCTGGACCCCCATCAGCGAAGATTTGACCAATGGCAACATTTTCGGTGGCCGATTTCATGTAATTTCAACCGTGCATGAAAGCCCCCTCAACCCCAATCACGTTTATGCAGGTACTTCTGATGGAAATGTTTGGCATGGAAACCCATTTGATCTAACATGGACCAATATAACTGCTGGTTTGCCCCTGCGGTATGTTTCCTGTGTAAAAGCCTCACCTACTCAGGAAAATCGGGTATTTGTGACCCATACAGGGTACAAATCCAACGACTTTAAACCCCGCATTCACCAGTCTGATGATCTTGGGTCGCATTGGACTCCCATTGCGGGCGATTTGCCCGATTTTGCCATCAATGATTTGTTTATATTGCCAGGCCATCAGGATTCTGTATTGTTTGTGGCAAGCGATGGAGGGGTGTATGGCAGCCTCAATAGCGGTTTGCATTGGGAGCGCCTCGGTGCAGGAATGCCCATTGTTCCGGTGTATGATCTGGAATGGAATGCGGCCAAAAACACCCTTTTTGCGGGTACTTTCGGTCGTAGCATTTTTAGTTTCCCACTAGATTCTCTCAATCTAGGCGCAGATGTGTCTACGTTTTCACCCAATTATACCCAATCACCCACCTTGTCGGTGAATCCGAGTGTTGTTCAATCCATCACAAGCATTGTGGTAGATCACATGAAATCGCGGCAGGAGGCGACCTTAACTGTGTGTGATTTGTCGGGCCGGATAATCTGGACGCAAACCTGCCAGGGATATGGTAAACACCAATTGTCTTTTTCGGCCCAGAACCTGCCGGCTGGCATATATGTGGTATTTGCCCAATCCGATGGCCGCATCTGGGGCCGTCAAAAATTTGTGGTAAGCCGTTGATGCGCGCATTTTGGCAAAATTACGGGCTTGCACTGATCTTGCTTACACTGGGTTTGCCCTATGTCTTTTTGATTCCGCCTTTTCAATCGCCCGACGAACCGAGGCATTTTTTACATGCCTGGATGCTTTCGGAGGGTCAATTGTGGCCTCAAAAAACAACCGACATGCGTGTGGGGGCAGTGCTCCCGGCAAAATTGGCACAGGTTTTTTCCCAATTCGATACCTTGCGCCATAACCCGGAACTAAAAATAGGGAGAATACCCCTTTGCGTTTCAGACAACCCGGGTGCACAAGAAAACACACGCATTTTTCTGGATTTTGCAAATACAGCCTTGTATGCACCTGTTGCGTATGTGCCACAGGCGGCAGGCATTGCATGCGCACGTTCAATGAAATTATCTGTGCTATCCAGCATGTATATTGCCCGCATTTTTAATTTGTTATGTTGGATTGTATTGTGGGCTTTTGCCTGGAAAAACCTGATGAGGCAATTTGCCGGAATGGTAATTCTGGCCTTATTGCCGGCAGGCCTGGTTCTTGCTGCCTCCTGCAACGCCGATGTACTTACGAACGGCTTTTGTATCCTGGCTTTTTCGATGTTGACAACCCCCAAATCGACGCTGGCACTTCCAGCCCTTGCTTTGTTGTTGGCTTGTATACAAAAATTGGTCACTTTGCCTTTCATTTTATTGTTTTGGATCAAAACCAGCGTGTCGCCCTGGCCAGCGTTGAGGTGGAGCGCATTAATTGTTGCAGCCACCCTGACCTGGGCATTTTGGGCCAACGACTTTTTCATTCCTTACGATGATTATCACCCCGATTATCGCGATACGCAAACCTTGAACGAAGGCGTAAACCCCGGGAAACAAATCGCCTGGATCGGGCGCCATCCTGTACAATTCACCTGGATTTGTATCAAAAGTTATGCTGCAGGCATGCCCTCAATTACGGCGCACTGGATTGGAAAATTTGGTTGGGAAAAAAATTACCTGCCTTTTGGATGGATTTTGATCTTGTTCTGTGCAGTTTTATACCAAATGGGCGCCTATTCGAATCCGGCTGATAAACGGGAACGCCTGTTGTATTTGGGCGCCGCTTTGGGTTATATTGCCTTGTTTTCGGTTAGCAACTACGCTTTATGGCATCGAGTAGGCGCCGAAACATTGAGTAACTTACAGGGACGCTATTTTGTACCTGTTTTGCCTTTAATTTGGGCAGGAATTGGCCATGATTACCTAAAAACAACCCCAAAGATCCCTTTTACCTACTGGTTGGGTTGCCTGGTAGCCGCCAATTTCGCCATGTATTGGGCCATTTTGAAT
>JAGWYI010000473.1 GCA_018969455.1 Bacteroidota bacterium
TACAGGCACTTAAGCAATGGAAACCAGCCTTCAACAGGAAGTTATGCAGTCATTTAACCCGCATTTTGAAAATTTCTCAGAAAAAAATTGCATTTTTTTATTTGAATAAAACCGATCGGAAGCGGAGCCCCGTATGATATACAGAAGGAAGGAAACGGAGGTAATTGGCTTTTCTGATACTGCGATACGATTTTCTGCTCATCACCTGAAGGCTTTTACGGAAGCCAGAATTAATCCCATCCTGGCCGAATGTGCGCGCTTGGGCCCCATCGAATCTCCACAGGGCATTCAATTGGCTAAAGTGCAGCGCATTCGGTCAAATTTTACCGTGTGCAATCCGACAATTGTATTACTTTTGTCCAAACAAATTTACTCGGCTTTGGCCAAATACGATATTTCTTTAACCGACGAAACACTCGTGCGCCTCTTGTGTGAAAATGACACAGATGCCATGGGATTGTTGTACGACCGTTACGCCAGGCACCTGTATGGCTTGATCCTGCAATTGGTGCGCGAAACCCCGGTTGCAGAAGAAATATTGCAAGATGCGATGTTGAAAATTTGGAAAAATTGCCACCAGTATGATCCGGCGAAAGGAAAATTGCTTACCTGGTGCCTGAAGATTGCCCGAAACGCAGCGATCGACCGGCTTCGCTTGAAAAAATTGAGCATAACGCCTGCGCCCGTTGAAGAGATGGCCAACCAAATGCCGATCAAATCCATTAATCCCGAAATCATCGGTGTTAAAGATCTCCTTGGAAAACTTACACCCGATCTGCGCGTTGTAATCGATTTGCTTTATTTTCAAGGATATACCCAAAGTGAAGCCGCCGAAAAACTCAATATTCCCCTTGGAACCTTAAAAACCCGTTGCTACGCTGCCATCAACGAATTGGGCACGCTATTCAATTAATCATGGATGTAAACGCTTATTTGGAATCCGGTATCCTGGAATTGTATGTAATGGATGCCTTGTCCCCCGCCGAATGCCGGGAGGTTGAGGGCATGATGGAATTGTTCCCGGAACTCCATGTGCGTGTGCAAACGCTTCAGGCTACGTTTTCTCAATTGGCTGAACAACAAGCCGTTGAACCACCCCCTTCCTTGCGAAATACGGTACTTCAGGCAATTACCCAGGATCCACCGCCCGACAGACCAGGCAATTCCAATGCCCGCGCTTCCCGAATGAAATGCTGGAAACCCGCCGCAGCCATTTTGGTTGTTTGTTTGCTTTTCATGCTCTTCTTGTTCAACTTTTTCAAACGTGAAAATTCCCAACTGAAAGAACAGCTCCAACAACAACAGGAACTGCTCAATCTGTTCCAAAATAAAAATACCGAACCCGTCGCGCTAAAAGGCGTAAACGGATACCCAGATGCCGCCGTTACCGTTCTATGGAATCCGGAAAATGGCAAAACCTGGCTGCAAATACGCCATCTCCCACCGCTTCCCCAAGGAAAACAATTTCAACTTTGGTACCTGAAAAATGGAGCCGCTTTCAACGCAGGTATGCTGCAAAAAGATGATGAAAACACCCCACAGCGAATGCAGGAAGTTCAACAAGCCGATGCATTCGCAATTACCATCGAAAATACCGGCGGCGCTCAACAACCTACCCTCGATGCAATGGTGGTTTTAGGGAAAATATAAACTTTACCTAAGAAACTGTTTTTTCAAGAATTTATACCAAAAGGTAACCGCCTTGCCTCCAGCGACAAACCATCATCCCAAACTATCTCCACACCGCAACAGAGTCCATTCCAATTCCTGTTATTCGAGATAAATGCAGTACAACAGGCTCCACTTTTTCGTAATCGTTAAAATTGGATTTCCAGATCGTCCCATTCTCAAATCGTAGGTAAAATATAGGCTCCGAAACAGTCGTTCCATTGGGATTTAGCCGCTTGTCGGCATGCGCAATTTGATAAACACCACTTAAAGGCATGCGCTGTTGGGAAAAAAGCGACAACAATGGATTGTACAACACGCGATCGGGGTATACATATATCCCAAAATCACTTACCAATACAAATGCTACAAAACCTGCAATACTCAGGAAACGAGTCAAAAATTTCCAGCCAATTTCAGGGTCGTAATGATACTGATGGGAGGATACATAATTCACCGCATCGAGGGTGTCCTGATCGCTGAAATACAACATAAAATATTCAACAGGTGCACGGCATGCCGCCAATGCAAAAATGGCCCCAACCACACACCAATGCGGGAAAGTAGCCACAATTTTATATGGGGTGTCGACCCAAAGTTGATCATAAATGCCCTGTAATTCAAAAAACAGGCTTGCCAAAACAAGGGTACAAACAGGCGTCCAGATAAACAACCCGAGCAGAGCAAGAAAAGAACCCTTCCGATTGAGCCGTTGAAGGTCTTTGACATCAAACCGGGGCTCCCGACGTGCAGGAGGCGCTGGGGATATGCGCGCCAAGGCATACATCGCCAGGGCAAACAACATATGAAACAGGATTTCCGACAACATTTTTCCTCGAGGTTTTAAGGTGTAAAGTTCATTGAATGACTCCCAAAAAACAACTCCTGGTTTTAGAGCCTACTCATGAAAATTATAAAACTTTACAAGCACTTGGATCAAAATGAGGGGAATTTTCAACCTGAACACCTGTATAGCAAGATTTTAGAAAAAAACCCCGAGATTTTTCATCTACAGGGTCTTTATTTAACCTATTTGCGTCTTCCTTTTATTCTTCGTAACGGAACATCCTGGAGATGTTGTTGGCAATTTGATTACAAACAGCCGCGTTGGTAAATGGACTTGCGCTCGCATTGACGCTAAAATCGATTCCTTCCAACAAAAGCCCGTAATCGCAGGTTAGGTGCACGAAATTGTCCTGATTCGCTACTACGGCAAAGGCCTGATTGGGCAGTTCAATCGTTTTCAGGTTGGCGCTGGTACCAAGCTGATAACTGAAGGCGTGATCAACCGATCCGTTCTGACCGGCAGAAACATCGGCTTTGCCTTCTACATTCAAGAAAATGAACCCTTTATCTGCGCTGCCAAACCAGTTGTTCACATCGGCAAGCGGATTGCTGCCCGTAAAAGCGCTTGGCGCCTTCACATTGTTGCTTGCATCTACACCCACCGTGAATTTTACCGACACATAATTGCCCGCAGGTACATTGCCAATTTCCAGTTCCTCGGTTTCAATGTCTTTTAATACATATACATTATCAAGCAATTGATAAGTACCATCCGCTTTTTTCAATTGAACGCCCGATAGAATGAATTGGGCCTTGTCTAACTGAAACCGACGGCCATTGGCATCTTTTGCCACATCGCCGGCTTCAACTTCTGTAGAATCGATGTTGGTGTGTATGTGCATGTAAAACTTGCCCACAGGAACGGGCGCCTCATCTTTTTTGCACGCTGAGAAAGCCGCTATAGCCACTACAGCGAGAACAAGTGCTTTAATTGCTGTTTTTTTCATAAATTCTTTTAATTTGAAGGTGATGAAAGGAAAATTAAAGGGCATAGCTCAGTCCTGCCTGAACTG
>JAGWYI010000011.1 GCA_018969455.1 Bacteroidota bacterium
GTGCACAATTCCGGGCTGATTGCGGCAGTTTGTTCCAGCAGCATGCGATCGGTGGCCGGGGCAAACAAGGCGCCCAAACTCAGGGTAAAATACTCTGGAAACAACACAAAATCGACCTTTTGGGCGGCCAATGCCCGAATATGCGCCTCCACAACAGAGAAAAAATGTTTCGCTGTGCCAAAGGATCGGGCCTCGAATTGCACCAACCCGAGGCGGATTTTCGTTTTCATGTTTCTCATTTAAAGGCCAAAATAAAGGACAATGTCCGAAATCTTGAACCGCTCGAGGCTTTCCATATCCCCGATGTACCCGATTTTTCTGAACTTTGCCGCGTACATGCCTGTTTAAATTCAATTTGAAGGTGAAATATACCATTTATTTGCTCTTTGTAGCCGCTTTTTTGTCCTTGCAAGCACAACATCACAACCCGCAACCGGCCTCAAATCCGGAACAAAACTGGGTGGATTCGGTGTACAATGCCCTGCCCGATTCGCTGCGCATCGCGCAGTTGATGATGATTCGCGCCAGCGATGAGCGCGCACCAAAATTCGAACAGGAGGTCGCCGGTTTGGTGCAACGCTACCAGGTAGGCGGCATTTGTCTGTTTCAGGGAAAACCTGAAATGCTGGCCGAACTAACCAACCGCTGTCAGGCTGTGAGCAAAATTCCCCTGCTCGTCTCCATTGACGGCGAATGGGGCCTCGGCATGCGTTTGAAGGAAACCACCATCGCATTTCCCAAACAATTGATGCTGGGCGCCATACAAGACAATTATTTGATCTATGAAATGGGCGCCGAAATTGGCCGGCAATGCAAACGCATGGGCATTCACCTCAATTTTGCCCCCGTGGCCGACATCAACAACAACGCAGCCAACCCCGTCATCAACGACCGCTCCTTTGGCGAAGACCGAAGCAATGTGACCGCCAAATGCATCGAATACATGCGCGGAATGCAGGCGGCCGGCATTCTCGCCTGTGCCAAACACTTTCCCGGCCACGGCGACACCAACACCGACTCCCACCTCGATTTGCCGCTTATTCCACACAATATGCGCCGACTTGACAGCCTGGAACTCTACCCTTTCCAGGCTATGAGCCGTGCCGGAATCGCTTCTTTTATGGTCGCACACCTGAGTGTGCCCGCCCTCGATGCCCGTGCCAACCGCCCTACTACCCTCAGCCGTGCCGCAGTACACGACCTGTTGCGCCAAAAAATGAAATATGACGGTTTGATCATCACCGATGCCATGGAAATGCAAGGTGTCGCCAAATATTTCGGCCCCGGTTTGGCAGAAGTGGAAGCACTGAAAGCCGGAAATGACATCATCCTGCTCCCCGGCGATGTAGGCGCTGCCATTAAAGCCATTTCAACAGCGCTCGACAGCGGACAAATCGAGCGCACCGCATTTGAACAAAGTGTCAAACGCGTATTAAAGGCAAAATACCGCCTTGGGCTCACAAAAATGCCCCAAATTGCACTCGAACACTTGCGGGAAGACCTCAATCGCCCCCAGGCGTTGTTGCTGAAACGCAAATTGATCGAAAATGCCCTCACGCTCGTGCGCGATGTCGACAACCTGGCCGGTTTTGATTCACTTGAAAATTTGAACCTGGCCACCCTGGCCATCGGCGATACCAATCGAACGGTTTTTCAAACCTACTGCGGCAACTATGCCCCCATGCAGCATTTTAACACCCCCAAAGTGCTGGATTCGCTGCAAAAAGCCCAATACCTCGAACGCTTGCGCCCTTTCGATGTGGTGCTCATGAGCATCCATCAGATGCGCTCCCGTGCCGCCGACAATTACGGCCTTACACCCGATCAAATCGATTTCATCCGGATGGTGTGCAAACAAAAAACCGTGGCATTAACGGTTTTTGGAAACCCTTACTGCCTGAAATACTTCCCTGATGCGCGGCTTTTGCTCGAAGCCTACAACGAAGATCCCCTCACCCAGCAGCTTGCCGCTCAGAGCCTGTTTGGCGCCATCGATTTTAAAGGCAAATTGCCCGTTACCGCTTCTCCGGATGCATTTTTTGGTCAGGGTCTGCGCACGGCATTTCCTGAAAAACGCCTGGCCTACGACCTGCCCGAGTCGGTGGGCATGAACAGCGACACGCTGGCGCAAATGGATGACCTGGTTCAGGAAATGATCGAAACCGGCGCAACGCCCGGTTGTCAAATCGTAGTAGCACGCAACAACCGGATTATCTGGCAAAAATCATACGGCTATTTCATGTACGACAGCGTCACCCGCGTGCGCAACGAACATTTGTACGACATCGCCTCGGTGACCAAAATTGCCGCTACCACCCTCAGCGCCATGCAATTGTACGATGCAGGCAAACTCAAACTGGATGTCGAAATCGGCCAATACCTGCCCGAACTCGCCGGCACCAATAAACAGAAACTCAAACTCCGTGACATCCTCGCACACCACGCGCGCCTGCAAGCCTGGATTCCTTTTTACCAGAAAACCCTCGTCAAGGGGCTTCCCGATGCCCATATTTACCACCGACAACGTGACCCCGACTCCCAAATACCGGTTGCACCCGATATGTTCATGGTAAACAACTGGGTGGATACCATCTGGAACACCATTTATCAATCAGACCTGCGCACCGAAAAGGGCTATAAATACTCCGATCTCGGCTTGTACCTCACCGCGCAAATTCTGGAACGCCAAAGCGGAGTACCCCTGGATGAATATGCCAAAACCCATTTTTACCAGCCCATGGGATTGCGTGCGACCTTCACACCCTGGCAATACGGACTTGCCGAACAATGCGTTCCCACAGAGGAAGACCGGTATTTCCGACAACAACGCCTGCAAGGGTATGTGCACGACATGGGCGCCGCCATGCTCGGGGGCGTGAGCGGACATGCCGGTTTGTTTTCCAACGCCAACGACTTGGCTAAAATCATGCAAATGCTGCTCAACGGTGGCTCCTATTTCGGGCGACAATACATCAAGCCAGAAACGGTAGATGCCTGGACGGTGCGGTACCCCGGAAGCACCCGCCGCGGTACCGCATTTGACATGAAAGAACTCGATCCCAAAGCAACGGCCAATATGAGCCCCTTCGCCGGGCCCAACACCTTCGGACACACCGGCTTTACCGGCATCTGCGCCTGGGCCGATCCGGATCAAAACCTGATTTTTATTTTCTGCTCCAACCGTACCTACCCGAGCATGGACAACAACAAACTCATCAGCGGAAACTACCGGCCACGCTTGCAAAGCATTATTTATCAATCTATTGTAAAATAAAATAACAAGATGGCATTCGATTTAATCTTAAGGTTAAACCGGCTCCGCATCTTTATGCCTGCTAACTTGTTTATATCCTAAAATTGCTTTGCCATGTCTCAATCCAATTCCGATAAGCCGCGCCTCCACCCCGATGATCTGGAGGCCCTCGCCCAATACAGCCTGGACCTTGAAAAAAAGGCCAAAGAACGCATTATATCCGACTGGCTGCCCCGGTATACCGGCATGCCTTTGGATCAATTTGGCAAATACATTCTGCTGGTCAATTTCAACAAATACGTGAAAATGTTTGCTGAAATGCATCAGGCGCCCATTTTCGGGGAAGACAAACCCATGCAGGCAGCCACTGCTGATCAAATTACCATCATCAATTTCGGGATCGGAAGCCCCAACGCAGGGCTCATCATCGATTTGATAGAAGCCATTCACCCGGAAGCGGTGCTGTTTTTGGGCAAATGCGGCGGACTTAAAACCGGGAAAAACAAGGTAGGCGACCTGATTCTGCCCATTGCAGCCATCCGGGGCGAAGGTACCAGCAACGACTATCTGCCACCGGAAGTGCCCGCTTTGCCGGCATTTGCCCTCCAAAAAGCCGTTTCAACCACCATTCGCGATTACGAGCAGGATTACTGGACCGGCGTAGTCTACACCACCAACAAACGGGTGTGGGAACATCGGGAAGACTTCAAACAGCGGCTGCGTGACCTGCGCTGCATCGCCATCGACATGGAAACGGCCACCATTTTTGTCGCCGCCTTTAAAAATAAAATTCCCGCCGGCGCCTTGCTGCTCGTTTCTGATATGCCCATGACCCATGATGGCGTTAAAACAGCCGAAAGCGATAAAAAAGTGACCGCCAATTTCGCCGACCAACACCTGGCCATCGGCGTGGATTCCCTCAAACAACTGATCAACAATGGTCAGACGGTTAAACACTTGCAATTTTAAAGTAAATTTTCATTTTTTTCTGAAAATATTGAACAAATTAGTTTGCAGCGGGTTACATGGATAAACGCTGCTTATGTGCCCGCTATCGAGTACCCGAATTGACCGTTTGAAAAACCTCAACTGGAATTACCCCAACATTGGCGGCACCTGCAAAGGCGAGTCGCCAAGGGGTTTCGACCGCGATCATGTGTACATTTTCTTGGGGGAAGGCCCGGCCATTTGGGAGGCGGCTAAAACAGCCATTCGGCAGTGGATCATGTTTCCCAAAGGCTGGACGTCCATTTTCCCCAAAAATGCGTTGCAGGCTCCTGGTCAGGACCTGTTTATGACCGCACGCATTTTGGGGATATGGTGGGTCAATCCCTGCCGCATTGTGTATACCATCGACGAATCCGATGTTTTCGGCTTTGCATATGGCACTTTACCGGGCCATGTAGAACGCGGCGAAGAACTTTTTTCTGTGGAAAGAATGCCTGATGGCAGTGTTTTTTACCATATTCGGGCATTTTCACGGCCTTCGCGCTGGTATGTGCGCGCGAGTTATCCGTTGGCGCGTATTTTTCAGCGAAAATTTCAGCGGGAATCCCAGGCTGCGATGTTTAAATTTGTGCAAAAAGCCATATGAAGCATCCATATCTGCCAGTTGTGTTTTGGGCTATAGCCTTATGGATAGGCGGCCCTTCCTTCATGAATCAATATTGGGAATTGGCGCTCGTGCTGTTTGCAGCCTGGGTATTGGCGCCCTTGAGCCTTTCTAGTCTGGGTTATAACATCCATTTTGGGTATTTTGGATCAGTGGCGTTGTTAAGTTCCGGAATTTTATTTCCATTTACGGGGTCATTTTTGCTCGGGCTGCCTTATTCCGGATTCATTGCTTATTTTTTATACCAGCACATAGTACGGATTCGAGTTCAAACATCAGATCGGGCGGATTTCGTGTATGTTTTCGCTTTGGGGTATTGGCTTACCGGGGCAATTTGGACGCTTTGTTGGCTAGCCAACCTTGCTCCCATGGATTTTGACAGCCAATTGGTAAGTTTAACTGCCGCTCACTTTCATCTTGCCGGATTTGTATTAACCCTTCTTACAGGGCACATCATTCGGCATGTTCATCCTTTGAACAGTAGGTTGTTGGCCGGATTTGCCTATTTGGGCATGCCCTTGGTTGCCCTTGGCATTACTTTGACCCAGCGGGGTTTCCCATCGGGACTGGAATACCTGGCAGCATTGATTTTTGCTGCTAATACGGCTTGGATCAGTTGGTTACAATACCAATTCGACGGAAAGGGGGTCGTATATAGAAGAATTGGAAGCGGTTTTTTATGGCTCGGAATTCTATTGGCAGTAGCCTATGCATTGCGGTTTATACCTGAAGTTCCGCATTTGTCCATTTATTCCATGAAATACTGGCATGGGAGCATCCAAACCTTTGGATTTGCCTGGTTTAGTTTGATTGGTTGGAATCGCTTTTTTTCAACCCAAAAAAATACAGGCTACACAGAAAATTGAAAATCAATTGCTTCTGCGCAGCCTGTTTAAAATTAAATTTGAACCCCACAAATCTGTTGGGCGGCTTATTTGTTTGAACGCCTTAGAGCGCTGAAGAATTACCTAGTAATGATCAATTTGATCATTTTCCGAGTGTTCGAAGTACGCAATTCAAAATAATACATGCCCGGTTCCAGCCCTGCAATATCAAGTGATACCTGGTATTTGCCTTGCAAAAGCGGCTGATCACGGAAGTATGATCGTGCAATGCGTCCCAACCCATCGTAAAGAGTCATTTGGGCATCCAATGCTTCAGGCAATTGCAAAAGAAGGTTGGTAAAACGGCCTCCTGCCGGATTGGGCATCAGGGAAGCCTGAATATCGGGTTGGTTGGGTGTTTGGGTAGCCACAACCACCTGATAAGGCGGGAAGGAAACATCATCTACCCAAACCCGGTCGTACCCGGCACTCCCGATTTCGTCTTTTTTATAAACCCAGCTCATTTCATGGATGCCCGCTGTTATCGGGAAGCTGAGCAGTTCCCATTCCAGATTACCGCTCCATTTGCCTTGTTCCACGCCGTCAATATAGAAAATCAGAAAATCAAAACCTTCTTCCGAACTGGTTTTACGTGCGAAAGAGACATCGCCGTCTTTGGAAAAATCCAGTTTTAAAGTCATAACCGACTGCTGGTTGTGTGAAATCGTACCAGAACGGGAGCAATATCCGCCGGAATAGGTGTTTCCAGCGGTAATCACCCAGGGTTTATTTCCTGCCATTACCCATGGATAATTTAAAAAATTGTGAGATTCAAAGCCTTCAATAATTGGATTGATCAGGTAATTCCCAGAAGTTGCATCCGCATCGTATTTACCGGCAGTTACCACATAATTGAAATTGAACTGCACTACTTGTGGGGCGTTATCGGCGATTTTTACCGAAAAAACCGCATCCAAGGCGCCATTTAGGGCATTTAAGGGTCCTAATTGATAAACATCCTGAATTGTCAGCCAGGGAGAATTGGTGCTCAGTATTCCGATTGCATCCTGACTTTTGCTACCGCCCGTATTAAAGTTGCGAATGGTTACAGTAATGGTTTCGCCGCTCTCAAATTTTTTGTCGCCGTCACCGCCCAAGGCATCGCTCAAAAGAATGTTTCCTACCGATAATTTAGGCGCGCGCAAGGTAATACTGGTTGGTATGGTTAGCGTTTGACCGTTTCCATACTGGATGGTAAGATTAAACAGCACCTTGTGTCCGTCTTCAACATGGTCATTTACCTGGAAGGCAAATGCAGCTTCCTGGGTAGGCGCATCGCCAGCAGCGATATCCCCGAAATAGGCGGAGTCATCGGTAATTACCACCTGATCATCGGTTGTGCTCAATTTGGCAGCAGTAGCGTTGGCTAAAGCACCACCTGCATTGAAGAGTTGCAGGTCAAAAACCAGTTTTTCACCGTATTCGGCTACAAAATTTCCATTTCCAAATTGGCTGTCATTGATGCCAAGGAATTGTTGCACCACATAGGGGCCTGTAATGCTGGCCGCCTTCAACTTGCTTTGATAAGGTATATAATTAAACTGTGTGAGCGTAAGCGTCATCTCCGCTACATCTGTAAGCGCGGGGAACACCAAATTGGCCACGCCTCCGTTTACAAATGCGACAGCAATGGTTTGCCCGTTTTGGTACAAAGCAACTTGTGCGCCTTCCACATCACTATTAACCACAAAATTGGTTGAACCGATCACAAATTCATTGGAATGAGATGCAGTCATATGCTTGGGTAAGGCAGAACGCGGCACAGTTGTCGGATCGAAAAAGGGATTCCACACATCTGCCATATCGATACCTGCCTGCCCGTAGGCAGCAATCATGGAGGCATTTCCGAAACTCGCCATTGCGCCCAGCACTGGGTGTAAATTGATGCCATCGGCATCTACCAGATATTGATTCATACCATCCTGACCTTCCATAGGGGGAGACCAGCTTTGGAAATCGCTGGAAAACAAGCCCCCAATACCGCCATATGGTGTTCCGCTTGCCAAATCGCCCGCACGTTGAAGCGCTTCACCCAGGCAATCGCCACCGTCGTTGTTGGTAAAATTCCCCGCACAACATGCTACAGCAATTACAAGAGGGTAACGGTGATTGTTGCGCAGGTTGGCAACCGCATCGGTGCTGAAATTGCCACTAGCAAGGCCTTGTTCCCATCCATGCCCGGTATAATTGTACAAACTTACCCCGCGCTCATTCATAAGGTTTACCAACTCGGTATTTACCGGACTGGAAGGTTTATCCGCAGTTTCGTCGCCTTTGGTTGGCGAAATTGCGCTCTGGTCGCCGTCATAAAACTCCCAATATTTTTCGTAGCCATCTTGCAAATGCTTGCTTTTCCATTCATTCCCCTGATCGTAATCGGCCTGATTGTCATCGCCGATACCCTGTCCCTGATCGGAACAGGATGCCATACCTGTAGCGCACCAATTGGCCGAAGCATCCACGAGTGGCGTTAACTCATAATCGAGGTTGCGATTCACCATGATTTGCAATTGTTCCTGATTGGCAGCATGGAATCGTCCAACAAAAATTTCGGGAAAGTGGTCGTTGCCTTCCATATATCCAAGGCAATTGTCGCATGAAAAATTGCTGCCAGGGCGCATCATAGGTTGCAGCGCATTTTCGTCTCCGACAAGCAGCAGGTAAGAAATTCCGTTTTCCGTGTAATAATTTCGAACGAAATTGTACAGGCTGGCCGGGTCGCTTACCCCTATTTCAGAAATGGATTTAACCGTGGTATAAATGCCCGACTGCCGTTTCCAGCGTAGATAGGTTTCGAGTCCGGGAATCAGCTCATCTTTCGCAATTACCAGCATTTTATCGGGTTCATTTCCTGAACGCTGAGGGCCCAGGTATTCCTCTTTATAATTGAGAAACAATTTCTTATACAGATCCCGAAATGCAACAGGCGTTTGGGCATTGGGCGTATGTCGAAGCTCATTGATACCAGTACCTGATTTTTGTACTACTTCAAGCACAATCTTGGTGTAAACCCGCAATGTTTTTTGCACGGGGTTGTATTGCACCGGATACAGCCAGATAGACTGGCCCCGAACATCTCTGAAAACAAACGGATCTTGAGAATCCACCAGTTTTTCAGGATAAAATGCATCATGTTCGTAAACAGAAGCAAAGGAGAAAGGTACGGCCGAAGGATCTACAGTACGCATCAGATTGCCTTTTGAAGGGGCCACCAATATATTTGGGAAATCCTGATATTCTGATTCCAGCACCCGAATTTCGGAGCTGCCATCTGCCGGAATTAACAAGGATGCCGTAATTTTTGGCAAATCGGGCATTCCTTCTTGCAGCATAGGCGTACCATGTTCGATGCTGATGACAGATGCTTTACCGCGACTGGTAAGCACCTCCTGTTGATCGTACCCTGCAAGCGCCAATCGCAATGTCGTTTTTGCCAAACTCTCAGATTCTACCTGAACGGAACTCTGACTTTTTACCTGTCCGATCATCGCAGTAATCGAAAGGCAATATAGAAGAAATGTAATCAAATTTTTCATGCGTATTGTGTTTAGCGATTGGTTATTCGACAATGATTTTTTCTGTTTTGCCCAACATTTTTAAAAAGTAAATGCCGGCAGGAAGTTGATCTGCCTGCAAACGGGCTGCCGAAGAAGCCGGAAAAACTTGCAGGGCCCAAATACGTCCGGAAACATCCAACAGTTGGGCCATTCCGGCTTCCTGGCTCGAATTTTTTATCCAAACCTGCCCATTGTGTACCGGGTTGGGATATACCAACCAGTTTGAAGGATTTGCTTCCTGAACCGAGCTAACGCCACTGGTATGCAGGCTGTAATAAACGTCCTGGAAATTGGCGGTATTGCCTTCTTCATTCACCCGAAAGTAAAACCAGGCGGCCCCTTCTGTGTTGCCCGGCTGTACAATCAGTTTTAAATAGGGCTGAATGGTATCGTATACCCAATGCATTAAGGCAGTATTTGGAACATTGAAATAACAGGTACCATAATCGCAAATATCAACATCCCAGCCAGACGGCATGGAAGCTTCCAACTTACGCCAACGCAAATGCAGGGAATCTCCTGATGGATTATCAAAATGGATGTAACACAAGTTTGCCAAATTTAAACCAACTTCTCCCTCATACAGGGGGCCGGGGTTGGCAAAAAAGGTTTGCCCATGCAGCACAGAGAATGTCATAAAGAAACTGAACAGGGCAAATAAGCCAAATTTCATCGGTATTAGAATTTTATTTTGTTTTTTAGAGACATCGAAAGAAGGAATTCCCCCTATTAGCGCAACTAAAAAAATTTGCTATTTTCGACAAGCGCCTTACAGCGCAAATCCAAACTCCATTTCTGCATTTATTCTTTGCATCGCACCATGGTCAGAATGGTAGCGATCGCCACCGTTTCTCCGGTTTCATCGTATACATCCACCAGCCATTTGACAATACCTCTTGGTATGGCAGCCACGCCTTCCCGGCTCAAATCATGCTCTTGAACAATTTTTTCCTTTACCGTCAATTTCACGCCAATGGTTGTGCCTGGGTACACTGGCTTTACAAATCGACACTCATCCAGGCCATAATTGAGCAAAACCGGACCTTTTTTGGCGTCAACAAACAATCCGGCCGCTTTGGAAAGCACAAAATAGCCATGCGCAACCCTTCCGGAAAACGGCGTGCCTTCCAGAGCCGTTTCATCCATGTGCGCATAAAAGTTATCGCCACTTACATTGGCAAAATTGTGTATATCGGCAATTGACACGGTATGTTTGGCCGTAACGAGGGTTTCCCCGATTTCAAGTTCTTCAAAATACTTTTTAAATGGGTGCACCGGCGTTTCAAATTGCGCTGCTCCAACCTGATATTGGTTGGTCACCGCGGTAATATCGCTCGGATGCCCCTGAATGGCTGTGCGTTGCATGTAATGCAGAACGCCGCGCATTCCCCCCATTTCTTCTCCCCCTCCTGCATGCCCGGGTCCGCCATGTACGAGCATAGGCATGGGCGAGCCATGACCCGTACTTTCCTTCGCCGAATCCCGATTGAGCATTAAAATACGTCCGTGATAAGGGGCAGCCTCCATGATATACTGTCGTTGAACATTCCGATCATAGCTACAAATGGTGCTCACCAAAGATCCTTTGCCCATTTGCGCCAATGCAATGGCCTCCTCCAAGGTGCCATAGGGCATGAGGGTACTTACCGGGCCAAAACACTCCGTTTCATGTGAACGGGTAATTTCAAACGGTTTTTTATTAAAGAGCAGTACGGGCGACATAAATGCACCCTCCGTTCGCGACGCACCAAGTACTTCAAACGCATCCGGACCGTAAATAGCAGGCGTAAGCGCCTTTAATTCGGACAGTTTTTCCTGCACCCGTTCCAATTGCGCTCGGTTGATCAGGGCCCCCATGCGCACCCCTTCCTGAGATGGATCGCCTATAACCGTTTTAGCCAATTCTTTCAAAAGGGCCTTTTGCACATCCTCCAACAAGGTTTCCGGAACCAAAATGCGCCGTACTGCGGTACATTTTTGCCCTGCCTTGGTCACCATTTCCCGACGAACCTCTTTGATAAACAGGTCAAACTCGGGCGTACCCGGAACCGCATCGATACCCAATACTGCGGCATTCAGCGAATCGGCTTCCATATTAAAAGGCACACTGTTATGCACAATAGACGGTGCAACGCGCAATTTTTTTCCCGTTTCGGCACTGCCCGTGAAGGTGACAACATCTTGCGGATTCAGTTCATCCAAAATTCCGCGTCCTGTTCCCACTATGAGTTGCAGCGCGCCATCGGGCAAAATATCCGAGGCAACGATATCGCGCACCATCGCCTCGGTCAGAAAAGAGGTATGTTCACTGGCCTTCACCACAGCAGGCACACCTGCAAGCAGGTTGACGGCAATTTTTTCAAGCATTCCCCATATCGGAAAATTGAATGCGTTGATGTGTACCGCTACCCCATGTTTGGGTGTCAATATATGGTGTCCGATAAAACCGTTCTCTTTGGATAATCGAACCGATTCAGCTTCCACATAATAGGGCGCATCGGGGAAACGCCGGCGTAAACTGCTGTAGGCAAACAAATTTCCAATGCCTCCTTCAATATCAACCCAGGAATCTGGGCGGGTGGCGCCGGTCAGGTGGCTTACGGCATAATAAGATTCTTTCCGATCCATCAAAAACAAGGCAAGTGCTTTGAGCATGCGCCCGCGTGCGTGGAAAGACATATTTCGCAAGGTAGGTCCGCCTACCTTGCGTCCGTATGCCAAAATTGAAGGGAAATCGAGCCCTTCGCTGGAGGCCGTGCTGATTTGTTCGCCTGTGTAAGCATTGAATTGTGGTACTCCGGTTCCTTCTCCTTGGATCCATTGACCGAGGACATAATTTTGCGTGCGTTTCATCGTTCTTTTATTTGATCGGACTGGCAAAAATAGCCATTTATCCTGCTCTTACATCATTTCTTTCTGTTTCCAAATTCAATATGTCACAATCTGTACTGGACGAACCCATCGAGAAACCGAACCGGCAACCCGAGCACGACAGATTGCAAGCTTGGACGATGCTTACCCTGGCAATGGCCATTGTGTTATTAGGGAATAATTTAAGGGTATTATTTGATCCATTTCCCTCAATTTTGCTGGATCAGTTCGGAATTTTAATTACCACAACCCAATTTATTTATTGGTTGGTATTCAGCACAGGCGCTTTGTTATGGACCCAACACCAGGTAAGCATTCAACCCGGCGTTAGGCCGTGGAAAGTGATTGTTTTATCGGCCATCAGTGCTTTTTTTGCCCTTTTGACGGTAAAATCGGTCGCCATTTTTGCCGCATTCAGCATTGCGGGGGTATGGGTTCCGTTTTTGCAGGAAGGATTTTTCATGGGCATATACAGTGCGTCTCTGAGTGCTGCCTATGGCGCCATTCGTTTTAGGTGGAACAGTCTGCCCGCCCTGGGGCTTTGTTTTGTTTTTGGAATCCTTGCGTATTTACAGTTCAGGTAACCAATTCATACCAGGATTCATCCTGTTTTATCCACAAAATCCGGCGAATCCTGGTATTTAAATACGCTTCCGGAATTTCCCTACACTGGAAGTTTGATGGTAAAGGTTGTTCCTTTGCCAGGTTCTGATTTTTTGACAAAAATGCGTCCTTTGTGGTACTGTTCAATGATGCGCTGGGAGAGCGACAAACCCAGCCCCCATCCGCGGGTTTTGGTGGAATAGCCTGGTTTGAAAACCGTTTTAAATTTGCTTGTCGGAATGCCTTTTCCTGTATCGCTGATATCGATGCATACAAAACCTTGTTCTGTCAGCACTTCTGCGGTAATCATTCCGGCTCCGCCTTCGATGGCATCAATGGCATTTCGGAGCAAATTTTCCACCACCCAATCAAACAAGGGTGCGTTTATAGCCACTGGGATGGGCGTTTTTTCTGAGGGATCGGGGAAGCTAAACTGAATTTTGCGCGGAGAACGCCGCTGCATGTAATTTTTACACTTTTCTAGTTGTTCAAAAATATTGACCGGAGAAAGCTCAGGCATTGCGCCAATTTTAGAAAACCGGTCGGCCACCAACTCGAGCCGTGCAACATCTTTGCCCAGTTCATCAATCATTTCCAGGTTCGACGGCTGATCCTCGTTGGTGAGGCGCAGGGTTTCAATCCACCCCAAAATGGCCGTTATAGGCGTACCGAGTTGGTGAGCGGTTTCTTTTGCCATACCCAGCCATACCTGGTTTTCCTCGGCCCTGCGGGCAGCGCTGAAAGCCAAATAGCCAAACACGATAAATAAACCGATGAGCAACAACTGAATAAAAGGATACCATTTCAACTGGGCAAGCAATATGGAGTGCGAAAAGTAAACCGTTTTGGTAATTTGTTCGCGAGGAAGCGAGGCATCGATAGAATCTGCAGTACCATTTGCAAACATCTGGTTGAGTACAATGCGCACTTTGGCCGTATCGATGGCATTTCCTTCCGCGCCTTCCACATTCAAAGCATCTTCAATCATGCCGGATTGATTTACCAGGATGACCGGAATGGTGGTATTTAATTCGAGCACACGCGCTTCCAGGGTCAAATCACAATGAAAAAACTGAAAGGTATCCAGCTCTACCTTGTTGATCGAGCGCTGAGCCTCTGTCCAAATAGATACTTGCTGTAGCTCGCGTTCGGCCAATTGATCGGCCAGATATTTGGTGTATACGAGCGATAAAGAAACGATCAGCACCCCGCCGGCTGCCAAATACCATTTCCAGGAAGATTTACGAGCATATATATCCATGCATTTGTTCAGTTGGTACAACAAAGGTGCTAAAGAAATTGGGCGTGAGTTTGTTTTTTTCGGGCTAAAAAACGCAGGAATGGTCAAAAGATTTTATCCGACCGATTTTGTTTAATCTTTTTCATTTCAGGTTAAACAAAACACAAACCTTGCTGTTCTGTAATTTTTCACATCCGAAAAAAAAGCAATGGGCAATAATTTGGTGTAATTTGTGGAGAAATATGGTTCTGATTGATTGGAGGAATGCGTTTATGGTGTTGGTTTTAACAAAGCGAGTCTTGATTAGCCGCTTTTTTTGCCTTACTTCGTGTTCATTGTCAACAACTTAGGCTCAATTTGTTAGGCCCGACGAATTAAAGCGCAGTACAACCCAGTTTAACAAACCCGCTTATGTCAAAAAAAGTCATTGTTATTGGCTCCGGATTTTCCGGAATTGCAGCAGCTTGTCATTTGGCTGCAGCAGATTTTGAGGTTCACATTCTGGAAAAAAACAGCGTTCCTGGCGGGCGGGCACGCAAGTATACCCACGATGGCTTTGTTTTCGATATGGGACCTTCCTGGTATTGGATGCCCGATGTATTTGAACAGTTTTTTGCAGCATTTGACAAAAAGGTTTCCGACTATTACGAGTTGGTTCGGCTTGATCCTTCTTATCGAATTTGGTTTGGCGACAACGACAAAATGGACGTTCCTGCCGACATGGAGGCTCTGGAGGCTCTTTTTGAGCATTATGAACCAGGCAGTGCACAAAAGTTGCGTCGTTTTTTGGAAGAAGCCGGATACAAATATCAGGTAGGCATGCAGGATTTTGTGCGGAAGCCGAGTTTGAGCATTACCGAGTTTCTCGATTGGCGCATTGTGAGCAGCCTGTTTCGCCTTCAAATGTTTACCTCCATTTCAAAACATGTGCGTCAGCTGTTCAAACACGAACACCTCATTCAACTGCTTGAATTCCCGGTGTTGTTTTTGGGCGCCAAACCGGAAAACACACCCGCATTGTATAGTTTGATGAATTATGCCGATTTGAAACTGGGCACCTGGTATCCCATGGGAGGCATGCACGAGATTGTGTCGGGCATGATGCAGCTTGCCCGTGAATTGGGGGTACAAATCCATCTTAATCAGGAAGTTGTAAAACTTGAAATTGATCAAAAGTCGGTCAAACGCATCCACACCACTACCGGTGCGGTACACCTGGCCGATGTTGTAGTCGGTGCAGCCGATTATCACCACATCGAAACCACTTTACTCCCCCATACAGCTCGAAACTATTCCGATAAATACTGGGATAGCCGCAGCATGGCGCCATCCTGTTTGTTGTATTACGTTGGCATCAACAAGCGCCTCAACAATTTATTGCACCACAACCTGTTTTTCGATGCCGATTTCAATGCCCATGCCCGTGCCATTTATGACACCCCGCATTGGCCCGAAAAACCCTTGTTTTATGTAAGTGCGCCGTCCGTAACCGATCCGTCGGTAGCCCCGGCTGGCTGTGAAAATTTGTTCATGCTTATCCCTGTGGCGCCAGGGCTGGAAGACAGCGAAGCCATACGAGACCAATACTTTGACTTGATAATCAATCGTTTGGAACAACGTACCGGGCAGTCGGTTCGCGACAGCATCGTGTACAAGCGAGCGTACGCACATCGGGATTTTGTGCAGGATTATCATGCATTCAAGGGAAATGCCTATGGGTTGGCCAATACCTTGTTGCAAACGGCTTTCCTGAAACCGCGCCTGAAAAACCGCCACCTCAACAATCTGTATTATGCCGGACAATTAACCGTACCGGGTCCGGGAGTACCGCCCGCGCTGATCAGCGGACAGGTTGTTGCAAATGAAATTGTACAAAACTTTAAATAAACACTTATGGATCATCTTGCATTATATCACAACACTTGCGGAGAATGCAGCAAATTGATTACCAAAAGGTACTCCACCTCGTTTTCTTTGGGTATCAGGGTATTTCACAAGCGACTTCGCGCGCCTATTTATGCCATATACGGATTTGTTCGTTTCGCAGATGAAATTGTAGATACCTTCCACAATTACGATAAATCGAGCTTGTTTGAACGGTTTAAAAAAGACACCTATCAGGCAATTGATGAAAAGATCAGCTTGAATCCCGTATTGCATGCCTTTCAGCAAACCGTGCATCAATACAACATAGAACGCGCACTCATCGACGCATTTTTGCAGAGTATGGAGATGGATTTGTACAATGAAACCTACGACGACCGGGGGTACGAAACCTACATTTATGGTTCGGCTGAGGTGGTTGGGCTGATGTGTCTGCGCGTATTTGTAGATGGCAATGAAGAGGCCTATCAGAAACTTCGGGAACCTGCCCGAAAATTGGGCGCTGCATTCCAGAAGATCAATTTCTTACGCGACATTAAAAGCGATTTCGACGACCGCGGCCGCATTTATTTCCCGGGAGTGAATTTTCAACATTTCAACAACGAACAAAAACGGCAAATTGAACGCGACATTAAAGCCGATTTTGATGCAGCGCTCGAGGGAATCCGGATTTTGCCTGAAAGCGCCCGTTTTGGGGTGTATCTTGCCTATAAATATTATATCCAACTTTTTGCCAAAATACGCCGTGCGAGTGCACAACACATCGCCAAAGAGCGATTCCGGGTTTCCGATAAACGCAAAATTTATCTGTTGTTTAGCTCGGCTCTTCGCCATCGCCTAAACTTTTTATAAACCAACCCTATTCATTGACATTTTGGATCCTGACCGGAAGTTCTTCTGGCAACCACTTGTTTAAATTGTTGTATGCGGCACAAAAAGAAGGCTGCCCGGGGGATCTGGGCAGCCTTCAACGCTCACGAAGGTGTGTTTGGATTAAAAGTAAAAACAAGGATCAGGCGGGGGCCTTAACGGCGCATTCCTGCTGCAAGGTATGCTGCAAGCTGTGGGAGCATGCGCACCAGCAGCAAAGCCGCAATTGTAACGTAAAGAATTAGCATAACACAAAGAATTGAACGGTGTGCAAATAATGTTTGTTCTTGAAGGCGGATTAAAAATTTATAACTCAAAGATGAACAATATTAGCAATATTCAATACATAAAAATGAAATTTTTTTGTTAAATCTTTAAAAAATAAAATAAAGGGCATTTTTTCACCATTTTGAAGTATTTTTGTCCCAACTTTTACAATCTTCCTGAAAGTCGACTTACCTTGTTGGCTTTAAGCGACTACCTTGTCCTGGTCTGCTCAATTACAATGTTCATCCGACATGGCCGTTTATAAAAAACCTTCGTTTTAATCCGGCAATTGTCTACCGTATACTTTTCTAAAAGTTTTGGGAATGGTTTTCAATAATATCCTTGAAACAATCGGCAAAACCCCGCTGATCCGATTAAACCAAACCGTAGCCCACATCCCGGCTACTGTGTACGCCAAAGTGGAAGCATTCAATCCGGGCCTCAGTGCCAAGGACCGCATTGCACTCCACATGATCGAACGTGCCGAACGTTTGGGGCAGTTAAAACCCGGCGCCACCGTTGTAGATGCCACAAGCGGAAACACAGGATTCAGTTTGGCCATGGTATGCGCCATTAAAGGCTATAAATGCGTCCTTACCGTTACTTCCAAAATTTCTGAAGACAAGCTCAACAACCTGAAGGCCGTTGGCGCGGAAGTCGTATTGTGCCCGCAAGAAGCCAAACCCAATGATCCGAATTCCTACTACCGCCGGGCCGAACAATTGGCCAAAGACATTCCTGGCGCATTTTACGTCAATCAAAACTTTAACCACGATAATGCCGATGCCCATTACCTCAGTACAGGCCCTGAAATATGGGAACAAACCGGAGGAAAAATTGATTGGCTCATTGGCAGCGCCTCTACCGGCGGCACCCTTTGCGGATCTGGCAAATACCTCAAGGAACAGAATCCGGAACTCAAAGTAATCGGGGTAGATGCTTATGGCTCGGTGTTGAAAAAATACCACGAAACCGGCATTTACGACGAGCAAGAAATCTACTCCTACCGAATTGAAGGCACCGGAAAAAACATCATTCCTGCCAACATGGATTTTGGCCTGATCGACCGGTTTGTTAAGGTAACCGATAAAGACAGCGCACTTTGCGCGCGCGCCATCGCCCGACAGGAAGGTATGCTGGTGGGTTACTCCAGCGGCGCTGCCCTCCAGTGCCTGGAACAGATCAAAGACCAAATCAAACCAGACGATGTGGTTGTTATGATTTTTGCCGATCACGGCTCCAAATACGTGAGCAAGGTATTCAACGACAACTGGATGATTTCCCAGGGCTTCCTCGAACCCGTTCCAGAAACCGCCGAAGTTTGACCAGGATGCATCGGATTTAGGGGAATGACCTTTATGGAGGTTTGTGATGCTCCAGGGTTTTATTCAGGCGACCTCCAAAAAATTTCTGCGTGAAATCAAGTTCCTTAATCTCCTTAAATACAGCCGCTTTCCCCGATCCCAATGGCGCCCGGAAAGCGGTTTTGCATATACCCAAACATTTTTAAACTACAATTTTGCATCGAGATGGATTTGTTCGATCGAATTTTGAAACAATCGGGCCCGCTGGGCAAATACGCCGAGGTGGCCGAAGGATACTACATGTTCCCTCGCCTCGAAGGCGCACTGGGCAACCGCATGATCTTTAAAGGCAAAGAAGTGGTGTGCTGGAGCATCAACAATTACCTCGGACTCGCCAACCACCCTGAGGTGCGCCAGGCCGACGCGGAAAGCGCCGCCAAATGGGGCCTCGCCTATCCAATGGGCGCCCGCATGATGTCGGGTGAAACCGGCCAGCACCGCGCACTGGAACTCGGTCTTGCCAACTTCGTCGGCAAGGAAGACGGCTATCTGCTCAATTATGGCTATCAGGGTATTATGTCGGTCATAGATTCTCTGCTCACCCGCCACGATGTGGCCGTTTATGACGCCGAAAGCCACGCCTGCATCGTAGACGCCCTGCGCATGCACCTCGGCAAACGATTCGCATTTGCCCACAACGATGTGGCCAGTTTGGCCAAAAACCTCGAGCGCGCCAAAAAAATCGTGGAAGAAACCGGAGGCGGCATCCTCGTCATCACGGAAGGCGTATTCGGCATGCGCGGCGATCAAGGCAAATTGCGCGAAATTGCAGCCCTGAAAGAAACCTATGGCTTCCGCCTGCTCATCGATGACGCACACGGATTCGGCATGCTCGGTAAAACCGGCGCCGGTACTGCCGAAGAACAAAACGTGAGCGATGAAGTAGACCTCTATTTCAGCACTTTTGCCAAAAGCATGGCACTCATCGGCGCTTTCATCGCTGGTCAGCCTGAAATCATCCGCTTCCTGCGCTACAACATGCGCTCCCAGATTTTTGCCAAATCCCTGCCCATGCCCATTGTGGAGGGCGCCATCAAACGTTTCGAACTGCTGAAAACCCGCCCGGAACTGCGCGAAAAACTGTGGGATAACGTGCACAAACTGCAAAATGGCCTGCGCGAACGCGGTTTCAACCTCGGTGATACCAATACCTGTGTAACGCCGGTGTACCTGGAAGGTCAGCCCGAAGAAGCCATGGGCCTGGTAAAAGACATGCGCGAAAATTACAGCATTTTCTGCTCCATCGTGGTGTATCCGGTAATCCCGAAAGGCATGATCATCCTGCGTTTGATCCCTACCGCCGCACATACCGACGAAGACATTCAGTTGACGCTGGAGGCGTTCTCTGCCATCGGCGAAAACCTGAAAGCAGGCAAGTACAAAAATTATGTACCCGAGCCGATCGCATAAATCCTGACTTTTCTAAAATAGTTGTACTATTTTTACATTGTATTTGTAATTTGGTACAACTATTTTGGTTGGATTTAATACTTCACCGTAATATCCTGCAGCAATTCATTCTGCAAACCCCTGACTTCCATGGTCACGATGGGCTTTGCAGCTTCCCAGCGCACCTTGATCAGGCCGAAATTGCGTTTGACGATCATGTCACCTACACGCAGCCGGTTGGCTTCCGTGGTGCCAGAACGTATATGTGTCATGCCGCTCGATGTGAAATCATACAAGGGATAGGGCAAACCCTGTAGATCCATTTTTGAAACTTCAGCCATGTGGCGGTCGCCCGAGATGATCATCAGGTTTTTGGGTTTGGTGTGCACAATCAGATTGAGCAAGCGCTTCCGACAATTCGGGAAGTTTCCCCATTTCTCGTAAGGATGTTCATCCGACAGAACCTGAATTGACGAACAAAGGATATTCAAATTGGCATCACTGTGGCGCAATTCATTTTCAAGCCATTTCCATTGGGCCTCACCCAACATATCGCCCTCTAAATTGGGTAAATACCGGCTTTTTTTACTTAAATCGGGCAGGAGGGTATCGCGATTGTAACGGGTATCGAGAATAATTACTTTGATCCGCTGGGGCGCTTTTCCAAAACTATAGGCTGTATAGGCGCCGTCGCGTTTGCGTGCAGGATGGTTGGATGGCACATCCAGAAAGTCGAGCAAACATTTTTTTGATGCTTTTTTCCAGGGGTACCCCCCGCCTGAATCATTGTTGCCATAGTCATGATCATCGTAGATGCCTACAATTTGGGCTTTTGCACGCAATTTTTTGTATTCAGGCTCATTCTTCAATTTTTTGTAATATCCGGCAAGTACCCGCATGTTGTTGGTATCGGCATAAATAATATCACCCAACCAAATCCAAAGATTCGGGTTATTGGCCGCCACATCATTCCACATCCCTTGGGGTTTGTCTAATTTATTACAGGAACCAAATGCAATAACTGCCGGGGCAAGAGAAGTATCAATGGCGCGTGGTTTAAAGGCTTCCAAATCCAGGTTTTCTGCCTCAGGCGCTTCCCGTTCGGTGAGTTCGGGCGACCTGGAAATGGGCGCCGCAGGTTTGGATGGCTTTTGTTGGGAATTTGCCGGTTTGGGCGGGTTGGTTTGTGCGCTTGCAGCAAGTGCAAATACGCTCATGCAAAAAAAGAAGGCAGACAAACGCAAGTGGAACATGCAAAAAAGGATCAATTTTGACAGAAATGAAAAAGCACAATGGCATTCCGGCCTTAGAGCCTATTAAAAATTATATTATTCATTAATATGACAGTCTTTTTTTGCCATACGTCGTTCCTTTTTTTCGCCGTAATTAGTCCC
>JAGWYI010000474.1 GCA_018969455.1 Bacteroidota bacterium
CACTTCCGGGCATCCATTATTGCTTGCGGGGCCTGCCGTATTGGGACACCTGTCTATTTTATCATGTACCCCATCATTGTCAGCGTCGGGACAACCGCTCAGTTTACCTGCAAGGGTTGGGCACAAGTCGTTTTCGTCGGCTACACCATCGCCATCGGTATCTTTCACCACAGGGCATCCATTGTTGCTTTCAGGGCCTGCGGCATTTGGGCATTTGTCTTTACTATCAACCACCCCATCCTTATCCGTGTCTGCTTCAGGTGGGCAACCATTGTTTTCAGCAACTCCTGCCACATCGGGGCATTTGTCTTTGCCATCGGCCACACCGTCTTTATCTGCATCGGGGCAGCCTTTCAGAGCACCTGCCACATTGGGGCACTCGTCGTCTTTGTCGGCAAATCCATCGTTATCGGCATCAGGGCAGCCTTTTATGGCGCCCGGTACACCGGGGCATTCATCGTCTTTATCGGCAGTACCATCTTTATCGGTATCGGGGCAACCTTTCACAGTACCAGGAGTAATGGGGCATTCATCCTGCTCATCGGGGGCGCCATCGTTGTCAGAATCTTTCATTGCAGTGAGCGGGCAACCATTATTCTCGGGAGTTCCGGCCTCTTTGGGGCATTTGTCTTTATTATCTGCGATGCCGTCTGAATCGGTATCGGGGCAACCTTTCAGCATACCTGCTTCAGTTGGGCATTCGTCGTCTTTATCAGCAAAGCCATCGTTGTCATAGTCGGGGCAACCCTGGGTTGCAGCGGGTCCGGCTTCATCCTTGCATGCATCCTTTGTGTCATCAATTCCATCGTTGTCGGCATCAGGGCATCCGCCGGCAGCGGCAGGTCCGGGTTGAGTAGGACATTTATCGCTTGCATCTGGTGTGCCATCTTTGTCGGTATCGGCGGGCGCTGCTGCGGTCATACCAGGACTTGCCAGCGATTTATGCAACAAATACACAAAACCAACCCCCACTTGCAAATTATCGCGTCGGGGTACCTGGGCATGGCGGTATTCACCTTGCAAATTAAAAAAGGCATAAGGTGAAACCCGGAAATTGATTCCCCCCCCGAAAGGAAACTGCACATGCCCATCGCCGAAGCTTTCAAGGAAATAACCGGCGCCACCAAAAAGATAGGGCAAAATTTTTCCGGTCGACTTCATGTTTTCGATCCGAAAAATCAGATCGGCCGATGTGGTAATGGTGTTTTCAGTGGTTTTAGGCAATTTGGCAAGGCCAATTTTAATGGGTATGCAAGCATTCAAATAGGGCGCGATGCGGCGGGAATAGCCAAATTCAAAGCCCTGGCCTATTTTGGGTGTTCCATCGTATAATTGGCCAAAATCGGCTAAAAACACCTTTGTTTGAATCGCATTCGGAAATTCTCGGTTTTGGGCGTTCAGTGATTCCAGTTGCAAAAGGAAGGCAAACAGGATTAGGAGGGTAAAATTTTTCATCACGGTTATATTAAATTTTTTGAGGACAAAACAAAAGCAATGCCAATAACCGTAATCTGGTATAAAAACTTTATTGAATGTTTGCTCATTCTATGCGGAAACGCCTATCCCGGCTCCCTGCGCAGCATGCGGCTGGCCAAACGACGCGCCTCTTGCTTGGGGCTTTTCCACCAATTAGCCGATAAAACAGATACACTTTCAATATTGTATCGGTTGAAATGATTCTTTAAGTAGGCCTCCCATTCATAAGAGGGTGTTGCTGTTTGATTTAGCACTCCATCAAACAACAATACGCTACTCGGCTCGGCTTCCGATTTGCGTTCTACATAAAGCGGCACGCGCATCCCGGCAGCAAAGCCACTGTATTTCATTTGGCTGCGTTCAAAATACGTACGAAGGGCAATTTCCACCTCTTCCATAAACCGGCTTACCGGGAAGTAGGCATCCTGAAAACCCAACAAATCCTTCATTTTTTGCAGATGAGCCTCCGCAGCAATTCGATCTCCTTGCTGAATCACTTCGGCAAAACTGACCAAATTTGACAAGATACAGGTTCCAAACAACGATTTGTCGGCGGCCAAAACCGCGTACAATCCCGCCGGAATGGAATGCGCAATGTACATTTTTTGAGATGCGCGGGTAAGAGCTATGTACAACTGATTGATGCCCACGTCGCTGTTCCAAAAATGCAAATCTCGCGAAAGGGACCCAGAGGCATCTATCGGACCATGCGTTACCGACCACATTAAAACATCTACATGTTGTCCCTGCAATTCCGACAACTGATACACCCCCAAACCATTGAGGTGCAATTGCTGAATTTTCTCAAAACCGGCCAGTTTACGTTGCCGAATGCGCAGGAGCTGGGCGGCAATCAGATCCCGTTGTTCCACAGTAGAACAGGCAATGCCTACTACCGGATAGGTTTTTGCAGGTGTTGGCTCAATCAAATTAAGCCAATCTATAATTTGTCGGGCTTCGGTTTCATTGGTTCGCGACCGTTCATCATAGCGGCCTTCTACATTGAGTATGGTAGTTGCTTCGCGTGCGCTGCGCTCGGAAGGCAAGCGTTTGAACGGCGTATCAAATGCGATTTTACTAAATCGCACCCATTCTTGCGGACTTTCGGCATGTTGATAATCCAAATGAAGGGTTTGTGCGCCAATTCCCTTACAAAATTCCAGAAAATCATCCTGGGCAAAGGGCGTCATATCTTGTTTGCTGTCGCCAAAAACCACCAGTCGTTCGGCCATTTCCAGCAAGTGATAGCACTCTTGCTTTGAAATATTATGTGCTTCATCCAGCAACACCAGGTCGAATTTCTTTTTGGATGCCTGCACAACATCGAGTGCCACTTCGGGGGTAACCAGCAGTACAGGCAAAGTTTCGGTGAGTGGTTCGATGTGGTCACGGAAAAGAATTTCCGGTTTTTGATCAACAATCAGGCTACGGTTATTTTTGCCAAACCAGGTCTTGTGCGCAAGGCCATCATTCGATTTGAGTTGCTTTAAGGCCTTATTTTTTCGGTTTTGCCACAAAGCCCCGATATGATTGGGCATGAGTGTACGCAGATCGCGTGCGGCGTGACTCAAATTTTGAAGATCAACAGCGTCCCAAACCAGCCCGGGATGAAAAGATTTAAGCAAAAGATGATACAAATACCAGCTCTCAAATGCAGCCGACCAGTTATCGGGCTTAATTTTACACAAGGCACGCACCACTTTTTGAGCGCTGGGTTTTAATTGCAGCCAATGATTTTGCCAAATATAAAAATCTTCAAAATCGCGCAAATAGAATTGTGTTTCCTCTAGTTGTGCGATCATTTGCTCTAAAAATTCTTGTCTTTTCGGAATGGTCAACATTTCATGCCGAAGCAGCTCTTTATACAAATTGGCATCGTTGAAGGCGCCTACAAATGCATCCATGGCTTGTTCCAACTCGCGTACATCCTCTTTGAAATCCAGTTCATGGTGCGTACTTTTTGCATTCAGTCGTCGCAATTCCTCCCGCACCAGATTGGGTATTCGTTTTCGCCACAGGTGCAGGGCGTCTTCAAATCCTTTGGTCAAT
>JAGWYI010000475.1 GCA_018969455.1 Bacteroidota bacterium
ATATTTTTGGAAGTTTAATCGGGTCAATGAAATACAACATGGTCGCAAAGTTGTTCCATTGCCCCTTGTCTGTGGAGCGCAGAAGTAATTGCAGTGATATATCATTTTGCCTAAGATTCGGGATATCAAATCGTGTAAAACCGAAAGACAGCTGTCTCTTCCCCGATTTCCCTTTTTCTTAAAAGTACTTCAACGAGGGGGAATTTAAAAGGCTGAAAATCAAGAGCCAATTAAAAATTCCCCCTGGTGACAAACGCATTTAGGTGCAAAAATCTAGTGGTTAAATCCCCCCTTCAATTGTCAGTTGCAATATCCTGCTGTGGGCGTTCGCGCAAATAGAGTGCATGCCGTTTTTTGACAGATTCTCCTATGGAAGTAGGCGTACCATCGTCGTCAATACGTACAAACGTAAAGGAGGTGGTGCACACCACAGTTTCTTCGGCACTGTACAAACTGTATTTTCGGGCTTCGAGGTGAAGGGTAATAGAGGTATCACCCAATTTCTCAACTTCGCCGTATATCCGTACGTGCTGCCCCGATTTGAGCGGTTTTTTAAAAATCAATTCGCCAACCCGAACTGTTACCATATTCGGTGTAAAGCAATATTCAGTGGCAAAAGCGGCCGCCGATTCATCCAGCCAGGCCATTAAAATGCCTCCGAAAAGATTCCCGTGAATGCCAATGTCGCGCGACATGACAATCTTTTTGTTGATAAGCACCATCCTTTAAATGTTTTACGTTAAAAAAAAAGCCCTTCGGTCATGATACCGAAGGGCTTTTATCAAATCGTAATTGTGTGAATTGAAGTATTTAATTCCAGTCAAACAAATTACCCTGAGCTGCCACTTCGGTTGTTCGAATAGGCCAGCAACAATGCAGCATGTTTGAAAATTCAAGTTTCATGCCGCAAAGATAAGCGCTTTTATATTCCTACCAAATTTATAGACTAATTAAATCCTATGTTATACTTTACGCCGCCAGATTTTGTGCCTAACGATCTTTATAAATCATTATAATTCAGCGAAATCCATCCTGATTTATCCACAAAATCCGGCGAATCCTGGTATAAAAGTCCCCTTTTTTGGCATTTTTCTCCTCATGTACGCCACGGTAAATGCTAAAACCGCATCTGGTATTTCGCGCGTGCAGCAAACCGCAACCCTGCAGATATTTCACCTGCTTTTTCAGAATATGTCTTAGCTTTGTGGAAAATTTACCGAGCATGTTGTTCATGACCCGTTTAATAATCTCCTTAGGTTTGTGTTGCACCTTTATGGCTTGTCGGGCACAAACGCCAAGCAAATGGTATACGCCTTTTCCCTATACGCACACCAAAGTAGCGGAAGGTGATAGCGCCATGGTGGTTTCAGCGCATCCCCTTGCAACCCAAACCGGGATTGACATTCTGCGCAAAGGCGGCAATGCTATTGATGCGGCCATTGCCGTGCATTTTGCCCTGGCGGTTGTTTATCCCCAGGCGGGCAACATCGGCGGCGGCGGGTTTATGCTCTATCTGCCCAAAGACGGCAATCCAGTCAGCCTCGATTTTCGGGAAAAGGCGCCGGCTGCTGCCACCGAGAAAATGTACCTCGATTCAGCCGGGCAAGTAATCGCGCAAAAAAGCCGTTACGGCCCCCTCGCCAGCGCTGTACCCGGTTCTGTCGATGGTATGTGGAAGGCCCACCAGCGTTTTGGTAAGTTAAACTGGGGCGAATTGATTCAACCCGCGGTAGATCTGGCACGCAAAGGATACCAAATCACAACCCAGGAAGCCGAGAACCTCAACCGGGAAAAACGCATGTTTGTGCGCAACAGCAGCATTGTGCCCGATTTTGTTAAATTTGACGACTGGAAAGCAGGCGACTGGCTCCTCCAGCGCGATCTCGCCAATACGCTCGACCGCATTTCTGCCGATGGACGCGCCGGATTTTACGAAGGCGCTACGGCAGCACTCCTCCAACACGAAATGGAAGCCAAAGGCGGCCTTATTACAACTCAGGATCTCGCCAACTACAGCAGTACCTGGCGTAAACCCCTCGAATTTGACCACAACGGCTATCATGTGATCACGATGGGACCGCCCAGCAGCGGCGGAATCTTGCTCGAACAAATGCTGGGCATGATTGCCCCATATCCCATTACCCAATACGGTTTCCACAGCGCCGCAGCCGTTCATCTCATGGCAGAAGCGGAACGTCGCGCCTATGCCGACCGTGCACAATACCTCGGAGACCCCGATTTTGTAAAAATACCCGTAAAAGGCCTCCTTGATTCCGCTTACCTGGCAAAACGAATGGCATCCTTCAACGATAAAAAATCCACCGAAAGCGCCAACCTGGGCCCCGGAATTCCAAAAGAAAGCGAGGAAACCACCCATTTTGTGGTCATCGATACCGATGGCAATGCCGTGAGCATCACCACTACCCTCAACGATACCTATGGATGCCGCACCGTTGTGGCTGGCGCCGGTTTTATCCTCAACAACCAAATGGACGATTTTAGCGCCAAACCCGGCGCATCCAACCTGTATGGAGCAGTCGGAGGAAAGGCCAATGCCATTGCCGGCAACAAACGCCCGCTCAGCAGCATGACGCCCACCCTGATCACTCAAAACAACAAAATCTGGATGGCCCTCGGAACCCCGGGCGGCACCACCATCCCAACCAGTGTGTTTCAGGTGCTGGTAAACGTTTGGTATTTTGGCATGACCCTGCCCGAGGCTGTACAGGCAAAACGCTTCCACCACCAATGGCGCCCCGACCATATCTCCATTGAAGAAGGCGCCTTGCCGGAAGCCGTGATGCAATCGCTTGAGAAAATGGGCCATATCATCCAGCCACGCACCCCAATTGGCCGGGTTGAAGCCGTAATGCGCCTGCCCAATGGCCATTGGCAAGGTGTAGCCGATACCCGAGGCGATGATACCACGCAAGGTTATTGATCTATGCAAATCCATTCAATCCCTACCATCCTCGTCATTGGCACAGGTCGCATTGCCTGGGCCATGGGCAAACGCCTGAAATCCAAAGGGTTACCCATTGCGCAGGTGCTTGGGCGCAATCCCGAGCGCGCACAACAACTCGCCGAAGCGCTCAACGCGCCCTGGAGTTCGGATTATTCAGAAATGATGCCCCGGGCCGATTGGGTGCTGATGGCCGTGCGCGACGACGCCATCGAACAAGTGGCCGAACAAATCGCCCCATTTTGCGCCGAAAGCCTTGTTACCCATACTTCCGGCGCAACACCCGGCAAAGTACTGAAACCCCATTTCGAACGCTGTGGCGTTTTTTATCCATTGCAATCCTTTTCGCTCGAACGAAGCCCGGTTTGGTCAAAAATTCCGTTTTGTGTAGATGCTTCTACCCAGGAAGATGTGCTTTTTCTGAAAAAAATGGCCAAAACAATCGGAAATTTGGTGTATCAGGTAAATGACGAACAACGCGCTTTGCTCCATGTCGCGGCCGTTTTTGCCAATAACTTTGCCAACCATTGCTTCACCATTGCCGAAAAAATACTGGATG
>JAGWYI010000012.1 GCA_018969455.1 Bacteroidota bacterium
AAAATTTGCAAAAATTTCACAAAACTCAGTACCTTTGATGCGTCCGAACCAAAGTTCTCATCCTCATAAAATACTACATACATGGCTGTAAAATATCCGATCAAGGTTTCTCTTACCCACAGCTCCAAGTTACCAAGCGTCGATTTTTCTAATTTGCCATTTGGCAAAGTAATTTCCGACCACATGTTTATCGTCGATTATATTGGCGGTGAATGGGTTGACCCCCGGATTGAGCCCTTTGGCCCAATGCAAATGTCGCCAGCCAATTTGGCCTTGCATTATGGTCAGAGTATTTTTGAAGGCATGAAAGCGACCAAACGCAACGGCGAACCGGTTTTGTTCCGGGCCGATATGCACGCCCGTCGCCTGAATGTTTCTGCCGAACGCATGTGTATGCCAACGCTTCCGGAAGACCTGTTTTTGCAGGGCCTAAAGATGTTGGTCGACCTAGACCGCGCCTGGATTCCCGAAATGGAAGACCATGCCTTGTATATTCGTCCATTGATGTATGCCACCGACGAGTATTTTGGCGTTCACGCCTCTGAAAATTACCGCTTTATCATTTTTACCGGACCAGTTGGCCCGTACTATCCCAAACCCGTTAAGTTGTGGGTGGAAGAAGTATTTACCCGCGCAGCACAAGGCGGTGTAGGCGAAGCCAAATGCGCAGGAAACTACGGCGCCTCCCTGCTTCCCGCCCAACGCGCCAAATCGGCCGGTTACGACCAGGTTATGTGGATGGATGCTGTCGAGAAAAAATACGTACAGGAAGTAGGCACGATGAACCTCTTTTTTGTAATGGACAACCGGGTAATTACCCCTACCACCACGGGCACTATCTTGCGTGGTGTTACCCGCGACTCTTTCATTACCCTTTTGAAAGAATGGGGTTACACCGTGGAAGACCGCCTGCTGAGCATTGCCGAAATTTCGGATGCTTATTGGAGAGGAACGCTGCAGGAATGCTTTGGCGCAGGCACTGCAGCAGTAGTGAGTCATGTGAGCGACATTACCTGGCGTGACCGCAAAATGGAACTTCCTCCCGTCGATGAAGCACACCGTCCGGTTGCAACCCGTTTGAAGAATCACATCAATCGTTTGCGCATGGGACTTGAAACAGATCAATTCCACTGGCTCAATTCTTGCGCCAATTCGGGTGTGCTGGAGTTTGTAAAAGAAGAAGAAAAGGCCCAACTATTGGGCGTCTAAAACGTTCAATACCGTATCATACCAATCGGCCTGTCGGGTTTGTCCTGGCAGGCCGATTTTGTTATAGCGATAGGGCCTATGTGCAAGATAACTCGATATTTATCAGCGGATTGGGTTAAAAACTAAACCATGCTCGGCACATATCGGATCACCCAGATGATGGCCAGGACGGCAGTCGCCAACACGATGCCCCGAATTGCCAGATCAAACCGGCGGCGGCGGTACAAATTCAGCGGCAACAAGTTGATCGCAATGGCAACAATGGCCAGCGTACGCTCCCGGAAGTTGGCCGATAATCCGCTCGAACTGGCAGCCCCTTTTATTTCGAGCAAGGAAAAAACCTGATAAAGCAAGGCAAAACTCACCAATGGCAACAAAATGCCTACCAACAGACCCGTAAAAATTTGGTTTTTATTCAGCATAAAATAGTGTCGTGTTTCAAAATGCTTATTTAAGGTCATTTATTTGCTGCATGGCCTCCAGCGCTTTGTAGTTGGTGAGGTCGTGCATGGATGGAACCACCGAAATGTACCCGTGCTCGAGCGCCCACACATCGGTGTCTTCAGCCAGATCCTGGTTGATGAATTCACCAGAGAGCCAGTAATAGGGCTGACCGCTCGGGTCGCGGCCTTCTACAAAATTTTCAATCCAGCGGGCCTCAGCCTGTCGGCACATGCGGAAGCCTTTGATTTGCTCGAGTTTTAGTTTGGGGATATTGACATTCAACAAGTTACCATGTGGAAATGGATGATCAAGGGCATACTGGATGATTTTGCGGGCCCAAAACTGGGTAGGTTCAAAATCGGCATCAAAACTGTAATCGAGCAGAGAAAAACCAATGCTTGGAATGTTTTCCAAAGAGGCCTCCATGGCGGCGGATAGGGTACCGGAATAAATAATGTTGATGGAGGCATTGCTACCGTGGTTGATTCCCGAAAGACAAAGGCTGATGTTGCGGTCTTTTAATACCACATGTTTTGCAAGTTTTACACAATCTACCGGCGTTCCTGAACATTCATAGGCTTCAATTCCGGAAAAAACCCGAACTTTGTTCAATCGGAGCGGATCATGAATGGTTATGGCATGACCTTTGCCACTTTGAGGGGCATCGGGGGCTACAACCACTACCTCTCCGAATTCCATTGCCACCTCCACTAAAGCGCGAATACCAGGCGCAACGATGCCATCATCGTTGGTTACTAAAATTAATGGTTTTGTCATAGGGCAAAAATAAGCCTTATGCTTTGGAAGCGCAGCATCTGTACAGATAATTTAACGATAAAAGCGGAACACCTGCACGGGGTTGGCGTTTTTTTTGTTGAAAATAATCAATACAAATTGCTTCAAAAACTGCAATAAAATGTAAAATTGAACGGTTATTGAAGCATTCTTGCGATCCTTCACTGGAATTTAAGAACCAATTGGCAACTATTTGGTTTTTTTGATTTATACTTGCACAAAGATTCAATGTTTAAAGCTTTGAAAAACGGCATTATTTGCACGCTTCTGCTTCAAAAAACGCCTGCATTAACCCAACATTTTGTTATGAAACGTCTTTTTGTTTTCATCCTTGCTTCATCCGCCATTACCCTTGCTTTTGGTCAGGCGCCCTATTACATTTTGTACAACGCCAACAGCATGGATCAACTGGAATACAAATACACCTACCAGGGCTCGTTGGAGCACAAATACATTGTGCGCCCCTCAGGAACCGAGCAATTCATTCTGACTGCCGCCAATGAAGGGATTACCTCCCCTACCCAACCCAAAGGCGCGGTGGCCTACCGGGACTTGCACAACAACACCGAATTGCTCGATATGGTAAACAACCACAGTCGAAATGTGTACATGGTGCACCCGCGCAGCTCGGGCGATTTTCTTCTCATGCCCATCATTGAGGCAAGTTATGTGGTAAAAAACGGCGCATTTTACATGGTGACGGCCTCAAATTACGCATTTGCGCTGGATACAACCCGGTTGATCAACGAAACCAACCTCGCTACCGGGCGCTCCCAATCCTACGTGTATTTTACCGGCATGAAATTTAGAGACTGCCGCATTGAATATGCGTTCCGGCGTGAACCCTCCCGAACCAACACCGAGCGTTCCGATTTTGAGTTTATGCCTGGCATCGGTATCACTTCTCAACGCAGCGGCAAAAACGCCACTGAAGCAGAAACCAATCACCTTCGGCTGATGAAGGTGGATGGCGTTCCCCTGGATGATTACATTGCCCAAGGATGCGGATCAGACCCGGAAAAATATACCAATAGCACCATTTCGCCTTATACACCCTCAGTAGAATACGGAAACACGCCGCCACCCACCAAAAAACCTGCTGCCAAAAGACCAGAGGAATACCAGGACTACAACAAAGAAGATTTGGCTATCCGCCAAAAACAAGAACGGGCTATTGCGAAAGACGAATTCGATTTTAACCAATGTCCCGAACTCCCCGGACGCGGGTATCACATTGTTAAACCAGGCGATAACCTGCGCGCCATCGCACGCACTTACAACAAGTCGCTTCAAGATCTGATTTCCTGGAACAAAATTAAAAATGCCGATAAAATTGAGGTTTGTCAAAAAATATGGTTGAGCAAACCACCCAAAAACAGCGTACCGGTTGAAAAAAACACGCCTGCCGAAAGTAAACCGCTGGCCAAGGGCAGTAAGGAAAAAATGGTGGAAGACCAATCCAATTATTGGAACGACAATACCTATACACCCGAAAATGGCGTAAAACCTGCCCGATACAGCACCGCCAAGTCGCCCGCATACAATGGCCCTGCCGACAAAGTGACGCAAGTGATGCCCGCAGTAGCTGCTGTGGAGCCTCATCTTTATAAGGTGAAATCGGGCGATTACCTGTATAAAATCGCAAAAGACCATGGCTGCCTGGAAGAGTGCATCCGCCGAGCCAATAAGATGCCGCTGGAAGGTGATATCACCCTCTGGCCCGGTCAGGAATTGATCATACCGGAATGCACCTGCAAGCTCCCGTCCGGTTCAGTTTCGCGGAACGCAGCCTACCTCGAAGATGAATACACGCCTGCCCCCGACAAATCCAAACTGGTGCCCAAATCACCCGGCAACGACAATTATTACCGTCCGCAAGCTTACAACAATGGGCAGTCACGCCCTGCGGTTGAACCAGCTTCCACCCCCGATCCTTCCGACAAACCGGATACCGATGCGGATAACGATCAGGATACCTATTTCACCGAACACATTGTAAAAGTAGGTGATACCATCAACTCCATTGGATACCGCTATCGTGTACCCGCTGCCGAACTGGCCCAATTGAACAACCTGAAACCCAATGATCAATTGGTTGCCGGGACGCGATTGCTGATTCCGCACAAGAAGTAAGGGAAGAAAAAGTGTAAGACAGAAGAGGGGTAAGGGCAGTGGCCTGTTACCCCTCTTTCGTCTTACATCGCCAATACCAAAGTCAGCATCCAACTTCTGCCTGCCTGGGGAAAATAACCTGTTTGGTTGTACACCGAGCCCTGCTCCTTGCGGGTGTAGGGGTTGTCGGGCCGGGCGTCGTAATTGCCGGAAATGTAGCGGTATGTCCAACCATTGGCACTGTATTTGGCATTAAACAGGTTTTGAATGCTACATATCAGGCGAATGGGTTGTTTTTCCCGGCGTTTCAGGGCTGCATTTAGCCTTACATTGCTGAAGGTATAGGCCTTCAAAATGGCTTGTTCGTTTCCGGTGTTGTCAAGGTATTGTTTGCCTATGTGTTTTCCCGACCAACTCAAGCGCAAATCCAGGGGAGCGCTTTTGGGCAACACATCCCAATTGATTTCTGTGCCTGCAATCAGGGCAGGCGAAAAAGCAAGGGGCGTATTGGAATAGGTAAACACTTGCTGGGAACCATCATCCCAGTTGTCGACATAAGCCTGGAACTCGCGCACCGTGTTTTTGCTCCAGGCGACCTGTGCTGATACTTGCACCCTTTCCAACAATTTAAAGTCGCCCTCCCATTCTACGCCGAGGCGCTCGCTTTGTGTCACATTGGTGCGAATGTAGGCGCCCACATTGTTGATGCGCCCATCAAGCACCAATTGGTCTTTGTAAAGCATGCCAAAACCGTTGATTTGCATGTTCCAGCGCGGGTGTCGCGCTTTCCATCCCGCTTCAAAATCATACAAGCGCTCGGGTCGGGGCCTGTTTTCGGGGGTTGATTGGGTGTAATCGTCGCGGTTGGGCTCCCGGTTTCCAATACCCGAGAAAAAATACCAGGTATTGGCGTTTTTACTGCGGCTGAGACCGATTTTGGGGTTAAAAAAATGCAAATTGGCCGTTTGGGCTACATTTCGGAGCAAATTGTCAAAACCCAGAAAGTGGTATTGCACGGTGCGATATTGCAAATCGAGGGTGAGGTACCAGTTTTCCCCAAACCGTGCTTCCGTTTTCCAGAACAGGTTGGCGTCGGTTTTATTGGCATTGTTGTCGTAATAGTTGAAATCTTTGGGTAAATCGCTTTTTTGCGCCCAAATCACCTGCCCGTAATGCCGACCTTCATAGCGGTGTAAACCGCCACCCACACTCATTTCGCCTACATGATAGCGGTATTTGGGCGACCAACGCAACACAAAGGTACTGCCGTAAAAATAATTATCGAGCCAGAGCCGTCGTATCAGGTCACTGCTGCTGCTGTCGGCGCTGTTTCCCGAATATTCCGACAAGCGTTGGGCTGCTTTGTACTGCTCGTAATAACCGTATCCGCGTGTGTAATGCCCGTTGAGTTGAAGGGCCAATTGCTTGTTTAACAGCAATTTGTAATGCGCCAACCCATGCTTTTGGGTGTAACGATCTACCTCATTTTTATAGGGGGCGCCTGGGCGCTCGGTCCCTGCGGTGTTGTAGGTACGGCGTACGGGGTCCTCCACGTATTGCGCTGGCACCCCATTCCAGGCCTGGTAAGTGGTTTCCTGGCCCGATAAAAAGTGCACTTGCATTGATTGCCGGTCACGGATCCAGTTGCCATTGAGGTGCAGGGAATTGAGATCGGCAGAAGCCCGGTCGATGTAGCCATTCGATTTAATGGAAGACAAACGCGCCGTCCAGGAAAAGCCGCCTTTGAGCGGACCGGTACCGGCATACAGGCTGTGTTTTTGCGTGCCGAAAGAACCCAGGGTATTGCTCAGTGTGGCGAAAGGCGCTTCATATACACGGGAGAGGTCGATATTTACCGTGGCGCCGAAAGCGCCTGCTCCATTGGTGCTTGTGCCTACCCCGCGCTGCACCTGAATTTCAGCGGCAGATGCCGCCAAATCGGGCAAATTAACCCAATAAACACCCTGGCTTTCTGCGTCGTTGAGCGGAATGCCGTTGATAGAGACATTGATTCGGGTTGGGTCGCTCCCGCGTATGCGCATGCCCGTGTACCCGATGCCAGTTCCGCCGTCGGAACTTTCCACCAGGGAAGGCACATTGGATAAAAGATACGGAATGTCCTGTGCGTGATAGATTTGTGCAATGGCCGCCGCTGTCAGGTTGGTGTGTGGAACCGGGTTGCGCGCAGGCACGCGCGTGGCTTGGATGACCACCGGACTCAAAAGGGTGGTATCCGAATTTTGGGAAAATAAATTTTGTGAAAAAAGAAACAAAAGGAAGGCAGAAAACCAGCCCGGCATCAGGAAGCGCAGCAACATGCGCTCAATCAATACATTAAACATTAAACAATAGAATTGTGTGAAACAGGCGCCCGTATGGGTGTTATACAGGCGTAGTGCTTCCACTACCCGCTCATTTCCCTTCCCGGCATTACCCGGACAGGTTCGATGGGTATGATCTCAGCCTTTTTGGATTCACATTCGCGCAGCATGGCCTGGATGCGGAAATGTTGTTCAAAAAAGACACCCCAATGAGTTGCAACTTTTGCGGTGGAAATGGCCTCGTCTACAGCTGTAAAGACGTTCCAATGCCCATGCAAATGGTTACGAAATCGGCAAAGATCGCAAAAGTTCCTGAATTGTAAGGCAGGCTTGTGCAAACCTTTTTTCCCGACTACCGCTCAACACTGCAAAAGGCAAATCGTTCACCCGGAGGAGGGATTCGTACATTTTGAACAAGAAGGGCCGGTCGTCGGGATTTTCCCGCAAGGGATCGGGCGCCCAGGGGAAATCGGGGGCGCATAGAAAGTAAAAAACGGGGTAAAATCGAAAGTCTGGTACTTGGACGTATTGTGGTTCCCTGGGGAAACGATAGGCTTCCCACACGCGAATAACCGTCCAATCGGTATCACACACCAGCAAATTCGAACTTTTTTGTGCGTACCAAGTTTCCCACACTGCTTGTCCTCGAGCCATGATCGGAAGGTGTGCATGCTGATATGGTTCTCCGAGTGCCGACAAATAGAAGCGTGCAAACTCTGGCGTCCAGGGCGCGCAGAATGCAGCTGCCAGTTCTTGAGCCAAGGTTGTTTTCCCAGAAGATTCTGGTCCGGTGAGCACAATTTTTAACATTGTTTGTTGAAACTTCAAAACCATATTCTACGCAGCACCTGTACCTTTACGGCGCTAAAATTGCACCAATATGCATACCATCGAGCCGCATTTTCAATGGCGTGACCTATACATTGCATCGGAAGACAGCAAATCGCCGTTTTTTGGATGCAAATACAGCGAATTTTATTTCACGCACAAGTTATACAACTATTATTTGCATCCCCAGTGGGATGAATTTGGATCAAGCACCTTGTATACCAAAGTGCTTTTTGTGGATTATGATGAAGGATTTGCGCTCATAGAGCTCATCGGGGAATGGAACGACACCTTGCACAACGACATCATGTTTTTGAAACGCAGGTTGATAGACCCCATGCTGCGCGAAGCGGTATCCAAATTCATTTTTTTCTGTGAAAATGTGCTCAACTTTCACAGTGCAGAGGACGATTATTATGCGGAATGGAGTGAAGACGTGTTGGAAAATCAGGGATGGATTGTGCTGATCAACACCCGCTTGCATGTGGAGGAAGAATTGCTTGAGAGCCGTTTGCAGCGTTATTTACATTTTGGAGAAGCGTACAACGACATCAACTGGCGGCCTCAGAAGCCTTTGGTGGTTTTTCATCTGATTCAAGGCGTTTTGAATGGAGAAATAAAACGCCTGGAAGACTAAAAACCGTTTTTTTGATTTATATTGCCGGATACGATCATTTTCTACCGTTTTCTCAATATTGTTTGCAGTTATGGATGTATATTTGCTTTTTATTTAATCCGACAAAGTGTCTTTTTCCGTCGTGGTCTCAGAAAATCGCAAATGAATCGTTAATCATACCAGCCGGCAAAAGAATACACGCCTTGATGCGTTTTCGAAGCCGTTGAAAACCAAATCCATCCACATGACGGCAATCTTACGCCCATTCTTTACCCTTACACCTGTTTTTCTCCAAATTTTTCTTTTTTTCTTATTTTCTGCCCCTCTTTGTTTGCATGGGCAAGCAGCTGGCATTGAAATTTGTGACAACGGCATCGACGACGACGGCGATGGCTTGATCGATTGCTACGACCAGGATTGTACCTGTACGGGGCAATGCGACGATTTTTATTATACGACTTGCAAGGCCGATTGTTATTTTATTCCTCCTTGCGGTAATCTTTCTCTGGGCGTACAATGGGTGGGTGATGCGCAAACGGGCACCTACTCAACCATCGTTGCAGGCGATATGGATAAAGACGGTGTTCCAGACATCGTGACTTATCAAACAGAGGCTGCCGACTTGTATGTCATTGACGGTGCAACCGGTAAAACCAAAGTACATGTTTTGGCGCCCGCTACATTTGCCGGTGGAACTGCGCCCGCCATTGCCGACCTCGATCACGATGGTTTCGGTGAAATTGTGATTGTGGCCAACGACAGGCTGCTGTATTGTTTTGAACACGATGGAAGTTTGAAATGGAGCAGTGCCATTCAGGTAGGCTATCACCAGCGCTATGTGTTTTCTGTGCCCAATATTGCCGATTTTGACCACAATGGATGGGCAGAAATAAACATTGGCAATCAGGTTTTTAATGGTCAGACAGGTGCATTGCTGGCACAAGGCGGCCCCAATGTATCGGCTGGAGAACACCCCACACGGGTTGCCGGAGGTTTTTCTTTCAATTCAACAGTAGCCATTGATGCTTTGCCCGATGGATTTTGTCCGGACTGCGATGGCCTGGAAATTGTAGCAGGAAACCAGGTTTTATCTGTCAATTTGATGAACGGACAAGTTACGCCCGTTGTAAGCGCACCGGCGCCCTATCTCGACGGGTTCACCAGCATAGCCGACCTTGACCGGGATGGCGACCTGGATGCAATCGTGCAAAGTAAAAAGAATGGCTTTAATACTTTATATGCCTGGGATATTGAAACACCCACCATTTTACGTGAATATAAATTGCTCAACAACTGGCAGGAAGGCGCCTCCAGAGTGAACGTTGCCGATCTAAACGGCGATGGCAAACTGGAATTCAGTTTTGTCAGTTACCCTTATTTGTATGCATTGCGCAACGATTTTACCCTGATGTGGAAATTGCAAATCAACGACGCCTCGGCGATCACGTGTTCCAGTGTGTTTGACTTTTGCGGCGACGGATCGGCTGAAATTATTTATCGGGATCAGGATAAATTGCGGGTTCTTAATGGCGCCAACGGCCAAATCGTGTGGCAAGATGTATGCACCTCCCTCACCCACATTGAAAACCCTCTGGTGCTGGATGTAGACAACGATGGTCAAA
The DNA here is from genome assembly GCA_018969455.1 of Bacteroidota bacterium. Classification (GTDB taxonomy): domain Bacteria; phylum Bacteroidota; class Bacteroidia; order Chitinophagales; family Saprospiraceae; genus M3007. The sequence goes on from JAGWYI010000012.1 coordinate 9,948, forward strand.
CTGAAATTGTAATAGAATGTGGCTCTAATGGTTCCCTCCTGCAGGGTACCGTTGTGGCATATGAAGCCGTTGGGTCGCCAGGCATCGCATCCCGGAAGGTATGGAACCAGCACGGATATTTCAACACCAACATCAATGAAGACCTGAGTGTGCCCAGGTACCAGCAAAATCCCTGGATCGTAAATGATTCTTTGGTGTTGAATACCTTCATGAATCAATATTTTAACCCTACTTTTCCCGCACCCGACGGGCGCATTACGGCGCCAAGCATCACCTGCCTACAGGACTCGCTGCAGCTCAGTGTGCAACTTTGCAACAGCGGCGACAAGGCACTTCCGTCTACGACACCCATTTCTTTTTATGTGGGAAATCCCCAAACAACCCCGGCGGCATGGCTGGGCGCCGTACCCATGGGTTTTAGCCTAAAACCCGATTCTTGCGCCACTTTTTCCGTAAGAATTCCACGAATTTCAACCGATTCGGTGTTTATTGTGCTCAATGATAACCACAGCAAGCCCACGCCATTTAACTTGAATCAGGATTTTCCGGTGACAGGCATTGGAGAGTGCGGTTTTGCCGACAACATTACCGCCTTGCGTTTTTATTACAATCCATCGACGCTCAATTTGGGGCCCGATACTGCCATTTGCGACCATACCAGCCTTATGCTTCAGGCGGCAGGACAGGATCTGGTGGCCTGGATCTGGAACGACAACAGCAAACAAGCAAGTTTGCTGGCTAAAGCGCCCGGCTTTTTCAGCGTTACCAGTACCGACATATGCGGAATTCAACAAAAAGACAGCATCCTCATTCAAATTGACAGCAGTACGGTGGTTTCAATCGGGGCTGATCAGGCGATTTGTGCTGGCGACGCCGCCCAATTGTCGGAGAGCGGTTTTGATTTTTATCATTGGACGCCTTCTAATGCCGTCAATTGCAATAATTGTCCCCAAATACTGGCTTTCCCGCCCAAAACCGGCATTATTGTCCTCGAAGCCGGCTTCAACAACGGTTGTGTAAATCGCGACACGGTTAACATCACGGTACGTGATACCTTTAATTATACCGTAGATACCACGATATGTTATGGCCGTACCGTTCAATGGAACGGCCAAACCATTCCCCCCGATGACAAGCGTACATTTTATTTTACCACCCACTACGGGTGCGACTCTATCGTGCAGGTGCGCGTACACGGAACGGTAACAGGTACCTATAACATTCAGGTAGACACCGCCGTTTGTTTGGGTAAATCTTTGAATTACAATGGATTTGTATTAAAGCCGAACGATCAGAAGATCTTTTTTTTAAGCGCTCAAAGCGGCTGCGACTCCACCGTTCAGGTAAATATTGTGCCCAAAGACACCTTTTCCACCCAGGAAAACCGGGTAATTTGTTTTGGGGAGCAAAGCACCATTTTTGGTCAGAATTATGCGAGTGACGGGGTTTTTCGAAAAACCTTTTTGGCTAAAAACGGCTGCGATTCTACCCATACTGTTTCCTTGCAAGTTTTAGACCCCATCAGCCTTAGTTTGCAAACCCTTCCAAGCTGTTATGAGGCAGCAACCGGAACCTTAAATCTGAATGTTCTGGGCAGTGCGCCGCCTTTTTCCTACACCTGGAATATTGGCGGCCCGAAAACAGCGCAACGCCAGAATGTGCCGGCAGGTATTTATTCCGTGACAGTAACCGATGCCAATGATTGCACTGAAACTGCCGCCACTACGGTAAGCGCTTATCCGCCCATTTTGTTTGAAGCGGGCTCCACAGCCGTTCAATGTTATGGAGAAGCCAACGGAAGCATCACGATAAACAGCCCCAATGCAGGATTGGTTTACAGCCTGGATGGGCAAAATTTCGATCAAAACAAGGAAAAAACCGGTTTATTGGCGGGTCTTTATCGCGTGTATGCCCAAGATCCTTATGGTTGTGTAGACACTTTGTCGCTTGAAGTGACCCAACCGCCCTTGCTCACGCTTCAATTGCCCGATGATACCCAACTTGAACTGGGTGATTCCATTCAGTTGAACATCCAAACCAGTGGTTTGACGCCCATTACCTACCGTTGGAGCCCAGGCGCTTATTTAAATTGCGACAATTGCCGGAACCCATATACGCGCCCACTGGCAGATGTAAAATACGTCCTGGTGGTGGTAGATAGCAATGGATGTACGGCATCCGATTCCATGCGCATTCAGGTAAATCGAATCATTCATTTTTTCGTACCCAATGCATTTGCACCGGAGTCACAAGATGCGCGCAATGGCGTATTTGCACCGGCATGTGGGAAAGCAATCGGGCGCATCCTTTCATTTCAGGTTTATGACCGATGGGGCTCCTTGGTTCATCAGGTACAAAACACCTTACCCAACGATGTTGCAAACGCCTGGGACGGAAACATAAGGGGTCGGACAGCGCCACCGGGTGTATACATATGGCTTCTGGAACTCGAATTGGTAGACGGCACACGCATCCAAGACAAAGGAAATGTGACTTTGTATCGATAAGGTATCCTTCGCACTTCAAGGTTTTTGCCTGGAATTGCCTATGAAATACACGGCACAGGGCTATTCAGGCGGAATTCCGAGGGTCAGGATTTGAAAAAATAAATTTCCACACGTCGGCTTAATTGTCGAGCTTCCGTCGAATTTGGGTTTTTGCTGGGTGCGGGTCGGCTTGCGCCGAAACCGCTGTATTGCATGCGGGAAGCGTCGATGCCCTTTTGGAGGAGATAATCGTAACATTTTTTAGCCCTTTGTTCCGACAAAAGTTGATTGGCAGGCAATTCTCCGCTGTTGTCGGTATGTCCTTCAATTCGAATTTTATAGCTGGGATTATCATTTAAAATCTGGATAACCTCGGTTAAGGTGAGGTAAGAAGATTCGAACCAATCCTGCTTTTGTGAATTGAAGTACAAGGCTTTAAATGGAACGCCCACCAGATATTGCGCGATTGGACCTGGGCAGCCGCTGTTGGCGGCCGATCCGGGCTTATCGGGGCAGGTATCGTATTGATCGGCAACTCCATCGCCGTCGGTGTCGGGGCATCCCATCAGGGAGGGCATCCCTTTTATACCCGGGCAATTATCTTTATGATCCGGAATTCCATCATCATCGGTATCCGGACAGCCTTCATACAACACAATACCGGGCATATCTGGGCATTTATCGGCAACATCGGCAATTCCATCGAGATCTCTGTCACTGCCGGGGCATCCTTTTAATTGAACAGGGCCCGGGTCATTGGGGCAGGCGTCGTCGGAATCGGGAATACCATCCAGATCTGTATCCGGACAGCCTTCGAACCGGGCAAATCCGGGCAAATTTGGGCATTTATCCGATGCATCCGGGACGCTGTCGCGATCGGCATCGGGCAATGCGTTCATTGCTTGAGAATCTGTCAGGCCAGTTTGAGTTCCGTTTGTATTTTCCAGGCCTTGTTGTTTGGCTTTTCCAAAGCTCCGGCTCAGGGTAATCAAGCCAACTGCATACCAATCATCCGCTTTTGAGTTGCTTACTGCCTTCAATCCATCCAGGTAATCGGAGAAACGGATGCGAATGGCTGCCTCCAATCCGAGAGAAGTGCGCTGATTGATTCGAATGCGCAAACCACCGCCAACTGGAATGATGGGGGCAAGAAATGTTCGATTTTGCCTATCTGCAGCAACTTTCGTATAATCCAAAGCCGGGTTTGGGCCATCTATTTCCTGATAATTGATGTACGGATACGCGTAGGATAGTCCGGCGCCAATGCTGATAAAAGGGCTGATTTTTCGCAGTTTTTTTTCCGAGGGGACCGAGGAGGAAGGCCCGGTTGCGCCAGACGATTCGGATTTTTGGGCTAATACCGGGTTTTTATACAGGCCAAAAGGATAAATTTCAATTCTTGCGGCGCCTTCCAAGAAAGGCGAATAAAATCGCAAACCCCGGTTGATGCGCTCCCGGTCCTTAAATCGGCTGTCGGCGCCTGCAACCATGCCGATAACGCCATCGGCGCGCAGGGCGATCGTGTTGTTGAGTTGATAGCGTAAAAACCCAACGCCGGCAGGTCTGATCAAACCGATCCCATCGGGAAATGGATCAAGTTCACCGATGTAATATGCGCCTCCCAGACCTACACCAAGGTCCCAGTTTTTTTGGGCGAATGCATGGATGCATCCAAACAGAAGCAAGAGGGGGATCATTTTTTTCATATTCAACAAAGTGTGCTTGGGTTGCTTGTGCGCTCAGATAAAGCAACAATTTTGATTACAAACCGGTTATTCGAGTGAATGTAGTAACTTTTTTATCATAGCAACAATTATTCCAATATTATTATACACTTTTTTATACATGCTTAGGTAGTTATAATGTTATTTTATTTTAAAGGGTAAACAGGACGAGGAGTTACAGATTAATTCCCACAAATTCCCACCAGCAAAAATCGGTTTTAAGATTTTTCCACTTTTTCCCACTTTGCGCGGGCTTTTGGCTCAAAGGCATTTTTTCCTTGCAAAAAAGGAAAGATTATCATTGGAAACGCCCCTTAATTTCAAGAATAAAAGCAAGGAATGAAGCCATTTCAGGATTCTAAGGCAGGCATGGTTATTTTTTTAACACTTTTTACCACCATATAAAATATTCATTTTCAATAATTTACAAATTTTATTTAAAAAATTTAATTTTAAACTCCGATTTATTCACAAATTAGTGGTAAAATGTGGTAGAAAGAAATACATTTGTGGTATGAATTCAGCCATTCTATTGAATGCCTAAATTCAGATAGCAGAAACTTTAATAAAGTCCCACACTTTGCAACTCATTGGCGAATTTCAAGTGGCCCTGGATAACAAGGGTCGGATGCGCCTTCCAACCGCGCTACTGCGTCAGTTGTCAGCTCCCACAGCTACTACTGATGAGCAGAGTGGTTATGAGTTTGTTGTTAACCGAGGTTTTGAAAAATGTCTTACCCTCTATCCCAAACCTGTGTGGGATGCCATTACGATCAAGTTGAGCAAGCTCAACCGTTTTAACGATCGGAATCGGATGTTCATTCGGTCATTTTATTTGGGCGCCTATCCGGTAACTACGGATTCGGCCGATCGAATTCTGCTACAAAAACCTTTGATGGACTATGCTGGATTGCAAGACGATGCAATTTTGGTAGCCATGGATGACCGAATTGAGATTTGGTCGCCGGACAGTTATCAATCGCTGGCTTCGATGGATTCCAATGCTTTTGCCGACCTGGCCAACCAGGTAATGGGTGGAGGCGAGGACGGCGCCGGCGCTCAGGATGGTCCCAGCCTGGATGCGCTATTTGGCCATTCGGGCATTTAATTGGCAGAAGAACCAATTTTCAAGAACGGCTGTTTGAAAGGCAGCACACTTATTGATGTATTGAACTGATTTTCAACAATTTAGGTCGCCTGAATTGTTTTGAACGGCGCATAAACCCAAACTCCAAAACCATAAACAGCAGGATCACCATGTACCACGCACCCGTTTTACTTCATGCCTCTATTGAGATGCTGGGCATCCAGGCTGATGGAATTTATGCCGACGTTACCTTCGGGGGAGGCGGGCATGCCCGTGCGATATTGGAAGGACTCAATTCAAATGGAAAATTATTTGCATTTGACCAGGACCCTGATGCGGAAAAAAATGCGCAAGCGCCTGAATTTGCCAACAACCCCTCTTTTACCTTTATTGCCTCGAATTTTCGTCTGCTCAAGCGGCAACTCCGAAGTGAGGGCATTGAAGCGGGTTCAGTGGCTGGGATATTGGCCGATCTGGGGGTGAGTTCCTTTCAGCTCGATACAGCCGAACGCGGTTTCAGTTACCGCTTTGAAGGTCCGCTCGATATGCGGATGAACAATCAGGATGGACCAACGGCTGCCGATGTACTCAACACCTATAGCGCCGAGGCCTTACAAAACATTCTGAGTGCATACGGAGAATTGCGCAATGCCCGCAGTTTTGCGCAGGCATGCGTTGAACTTCGGCAAACCAATCCGTTTAAGCACACCGAGGATTTGGTGGCGTTGTGTACCAAACTTTTTATTGGCGACCGCATGCGTTATATGTCGCAGGTATTTCAGGCTTTGCGGATGGAAGTAAACGAAGAAATAGGCGCCTTGAAAGACTTTTTAAGCGATGCGCTTGAAATGTTGGCGCCGGGAGGGCGGCTTGTGGTGCTCACCTACCACTCCATTGAAGACCGAATGGTTAAAAATTTCATGAAAACGGGCAATATTCAAGGACAGCCCGAAAAAGATTTTTATGGAAATATTACCCGGCCATTCGATTTGGTTTTGAAAAAAGCAGGGGAAGCCACGGAGGCAGAAGTGAAAGGAAATTCGCGTGCACGCAGCGCGCGATTGCGTGTCGCCCAAAAAACAAAGGAAAAAAATGGCCAATAAACTGTTGAATGCCTTGAATATAAGCCAGCGCACCACCGATCTGGTGTTTGGAAACTTCACTTATGTGATGTTTTTGGGCTTTTTGGGCATCGTTTACATCGCCAATGCACATTATGCCGAAAAAGGGGTACGTCGCATTCAACGTTTGCAGAAGGAAATCAAAGAATTGAAATGGGAATATACCAGCATCAAAAGCGAAACCATGTATAAATCCATGCAATCCCAAATTGATGAAAGTTTGAGTCCGGTAGGACTTGATCTGGAAAACAAAGGCCCAAAAATCATTGCCGACAAATAAAATCAAAATTCAAACCATACAAACCGCTCCACATGTTGCTCAACATCAAAAACGAAGTGCTTGTCCGCCTGTACCTGGTCTCTGCCGGGGTGCTGCTGGCCTCCTTTGTTATTTGGGGCCGAATGTATCAGTTGGCCGTTGCGCAAGCCGAAAAATGGGAAGCAAAAGCAGATAGTTTGTATATCAAATGGGTTGATGTACATGCCGACCGCGGAAATATTCTGGCCGACGACGGCAGTCTGCTTGCCACTTCACTGCCATTTTTTGATGTTCATTTCGATGCCAAAGCGGAGGGTCTTACCGATGATGTGTTTGAAGCCAACATTGACAGCCTTGCCTTTTTGTTGTCTAATTATGTAGATCAACAATATACTGCCGGTCAATACAAATTTTGGCTCGATTCCTTACGGCACTTGGATGCAGGTGTTCGCGGTATTCGATATGTGCCGATTGCCAAAGATGTTCCCTATAATAAAGCCATGCAAATCAAGAACTTTCCACTCTTCCGGCTTGGCAGGTACAAGGGCGGGTTGATCATTGAACAAAAACCCAAGCGGGAACGTCCTTTTAAAATGCTGGCCCAACGAACCATTGGTTATACCCGGGAAGGGGCGCTTCCGGTTGGACTGGAAGGCAGTTTCGATCATATTCTAGGCGGTTCACTGGGCCAACAATTGATGCTGAGGGTTCCCGGAGATGTATATATTCCGATCAATGACCTTGCCGAAATTGAACCCAAGGCAGGAAGTGATATTGTAACCACACTTGACATCAACATTCAGGATGTAGCCGAACAATCGGTTCTGAATGCCTGCCAAACACATAATGCCGACCACGGCTGTGCCATCGTGATGGAAGTTAAAACCGGCGCCATACGAGCCATGGCCAATGTAGGAAGAACGCCGGAAGGATGGTGGGAAACCTATAATTATGCCGTTGGCGAACGCGTAGAGCCTGGTTCCATGTTCAAACTGGCTTCTTTTATGGCCATGATGGAAGATGGATATTTGGACGGTTTTGAGGAAAAAGTGCCCGTTTATGGAGGAAAAGTGAAGATTTATGACGAAGAACTCATTGACGCCGAACCTCATGGCATGGATACCATGACCATTGCACAGGTATTTGCCAAGTCTTCCAATGTAGGAACAGCAACTTTGGTGCAAAAATATTATGGCAAAGGCAAGGCTGCTGCTTTTGTAGACCGAATCCGCAATTTCGGGTTGGATTTGCCCACCAACATTGAATTGGGAGGAGAAGATCAGCCCGTTATTAAAACACCCGGTGATGAAAAAAATGGCTGGTCGGGCACTACCCTGCCCTGGATGAGCATTGGCTATGAGTTGCTTATCACGCCTTTACAATTGCTAACATTTTATAATGCAGTGGCCAATGATGGGCGCATGATGAAACCATACCTTGTGCAGCGGATTGAGCAATACGGCGAAGCAGAAAAAACATTTAAACCTACCATCATCAAACGCAGCATCGCCTCTAAAAAAACCATCGAAAAGGCAAAGTTGCTGCTTCGAGAAGTGGTGGAACGCGGAACAGCAAGCAACATCCGCTCTTCCAATTATAGCATTGCCGGGAAAACCGGTACCGCGCAACTCAACTACCACAAGTTCAAAGCCCAGGCCGGCATTCGACACCAAGCCGGATTCTGCGGCTTTTTCCCAGCAGAAAACCCGGTTTACTCTTGCATTGTAGTGATTAGCGAACCTCAACAGGGCGGATACCATGGCGCTGAAGTTGCCGCCCCGGTATTCAAAGCAATCGCCGATAAATGTTATGCCATGAAGGCTTCCCTTCATGTACCCATTAATGCGGGCCCAGCACCCAAACCCAAAACCAATACCTTGCCGGCCTATGATGCAGGCGATAAAAAAGAATTGCTGGCAGGCTTGTCCTGGCTCGGAATCTCTACCTTCCATGCACCCAAAAACAAGGAAAATGAGGAAGACGATTCAAAAACGCGCAACTGGAGCACTTTGCTCCCCCAAAACGACTCTCTGATGCTGTACGATCGGGCTGTAAGTGATAAAACCCTTCCCTCTGTTGTTGGAATGGGCTTGAAAGACGCTCTGTATATTGTTGAGAACCGAGGCTGCCGGGTACGCGTAGAGGGCGTTGGAAAAGTGCGGACGCAAAGTTTGGCCCCAGGAACCCGTTGCGGTAAAAACAGCATCTGTGTCCTTAAACTAGAATAATATGATGTCGAATACGCTACTAAACATTGTTTCTAACCTGAATTGGACGGCAATTAACGCCTTCGATCCAGGAAACATACAGATTCGGGAAATCTGCGTGGATACCCGCATGCTGAAAGCAGGCGACATGTTTGTGGCTGTAAAAGGGGTTCATGTAGATGGGCATGAATTTGTCAATGCGGCCATCGAGAAAGGCGCTGCGGCCCTGGTACTTGAATATGTCCCTGAAAATGTGGATTTAAAAGGGACGCCAACCCTGATTCTGAAAGACACTCAGGAGGCTTTGGGTTATCTGGCCGCCAATTTTTATGGCCATCCCTCCCAAAAACTAAAGGTCGTGGCCATTACAGGTACCAACGGGAAAACAAGCACCACTACCCTGTTGTGGCAATTGTTTACCAAAATGGGCATGCCTGCTGGATTGATCGGAACTGTGGAAAACCGGGTGCGGGAACGAATTGCACCCGCCACCTTAACCACGCCCGATCCAATCACCTTGCAAAGGCTATTGCGCGAGATGCTTGACGACCAATGTGCATACGTATTTATGGAGGCCAGCAGCCATGCCATCGATCAGGCACGCCTCAATGGCATCCAACTCTGCGGAGCAGTTTTTACCAATATCACACATGACCACCTCGATTACCATAAAACATTTGCCCATTATCGGGATACCAAAAAACGTCTGTTCGATAATTTGCCGGCCAACGCATTCGCATTGACCAATACCGACGACAAAAACGGGGCTTTTATGATGCAAAACACCAAAGCCACCGTATATACTTACGGACTGAAAAAGCCAGCCGATTTTAAGTCTAAAATTATAGAAAACGCATTGAATGGCTTGCATTTACACATAGACCAAACCGAACTTCATGCGCGGATGATTGGCGAATTCAATGCTTACAATCTCACCGCTGCATTTGCTGTAGCAAGGCTTTTGGGAGTCGAAAAAATGGAAGCACTCACCGCTCTAAGCAACCTGCCCGGTGCGGAAGGTCGGTTTGAATATGTAATTCATCCCAATGCCAGTGTGGTTGGCATTGTAGATTATGCCCACACACCCGATGCCCTGGAAAAAGTACTCGAAACCATCAGCCAGCTCAAAAAATCCAGTTCCAGGGTCATTACCGTGGTTGGATGTGGCGGAGATCGCGACAAAAGCAAACGCCCCATCATGGCCCAGGTAAGTGTACGATTTAGTGATATGGTTTTTTTCACCAGCGACAATCCACGCACAGAAGACCCCAACCAGATTTTGCGCGATATGGAAACCGGACTCGATGAGCAAACCCAAAAAAAGGTTGTAATCATTGAAAATAGAGCGCAAGCGATAAAGGCGGCTTGCAAAATGGCTCAAAACCAAGACATCGTGCTGGTGGCAGGGAAGGGACACGAGAAATACCAGGAAATAGGGGGCATAAAACACCCATTCGATGACAAAGCCATTTTGATGCAAATGCTAGAAACAAAATAGGCCACTGGCCTTCAAAGACATAATAGTGGAGGGACTATTATTTTGAGCAGGTTGCGCGGGCGCTGAAAGAGTGCCCCGCAGCCAAACTTTAACCCAAAAAAACCAGGAAAACCATTGACAATCAAGCAACATGTTATACCACCTTTTCACTTATTTGCACAAACATTATGACCTGCCAGGAGCGGGCTTGTTTCAGTTTATCTCCTTCCGGGCGGGCGTGGCCATGATCTTGTCCCTCATCATTTCTCTGGTCATTGGCAAATACATCATTCAATGGCTCCGTTCCTTGCAAATTGGTGAAACCGTGCGCGATTTGGGTTTGCAGGGAGAAAACTTGAAGGCTGGAACACCTACCATGGGCGGCATCATTATTATCGCAGCCACGTTAATTCCCTGTTTGCTTTTGGCAAGGCTCGATAATGTGTACATCCTCCTCATGCTGTTCTCTACGGTTTGGATGGCAAGTATCGGATTTGTGGATGATTACATCAAGGTATTTAAAAAGGACAAAAAGGGATTAAAAGGCATATTTAAAGTATTGGGGCAAATTGGTTTGGGGCTTATCGTTGGAATTACCTTGCTCCAAAGCGATGAAGTGGTTGTTCGGCTCGATCCTGAAATTGCCCAGCAGCGCGGATATGAAGTAAAACGGCAGGTATTTGTAAAAGACCTTACGGAAGTAAATACCTACAAAGAGCTGGTACACGTAAAAGCGCCCATCACCAATGTTCCGTTTTTTAAAAACAACGAATTGGATTATTCAAAAATCCTGTGGTTTTTGGGCGACAAGGCAAAGGACTTGGTTTGGTTGGTATTT
>JAGWYI010000476.1 GCA_018969455.1 Bacteroidota bacterium
CGCTCGACCGGCTTTTTTGCCAATGGCAGGGCAAACCCCACGGTTATACCAAGGGGCGCGACCGCTCTTTTCACTTTGGCGCCCTCGAACACGGCATTGTGGGCATGATTTCGCATCTGGGCCCGCAATTATCGCTGGCAGCCGGGGTCGCACTGGCGCACAAATTGAACCAGGAAGGCAAGGTATCCCTCGCTTTTACCGGAGAAGGCGCCACCAGCCAGGGTGAGTTCCACGAAGCGCTCAATGTGGCCTCTGTGTGGAAATTGCCGGTGATTTTTGTCATCGAAAACAACGGATATGGTCTTTCTACCTTGCCCAGCGAGCAATACGCCTGTAAAGATTTGGTAGACAGAGCCAAAGGTTATGGCATGCGCAGTGCCAAAATAGATGGAAACAATATTTTGGAGGTGTATGCTACCCTCAAAAAAGTGGCCGCCGAGTTGCGTAAAAATCCCGAGCCTTTTTTGCTCGAATGCATCACCTTCCGCATGCGCGGGCACGAAGAAGCCAGCGGCACCAAGTATGTTCCCCAGGAAATGATGGACGCCTGGGCACAGAAGGACCCGCTCGATAATTTCGAAAAATGGCTGCTCGAAGAGAGCATATTAACCGAGGCTTACGCCGAAAATTTGCGTAAAAGCTATAAGAAAACCGTTCAGGATGCGGTAGATGTAATGTTTGAAGCGCCCGAACCCATTCCCGATACCGAGGCTGAATTGGCCGATGTATATGCCCCTTTTGCCAACATAGCCATCCCCCCCAAGGCTCCTGATCGCGAAATCCGCTTCATTGATGCCTTGTCGGAAGGCTTGAAAGAAGCCATGCTGCGTCACCCGGAATTGGTACTCATGGGCCAGGATATTGCCGATTACGGTGGCGTATTTAAAATTACCCAGGGATTCGTGGATCAATTCGGCAAAGCCCGTGTGCGCAATACGCCCCTGTGCGAGAGCGCCATTGTGGGCATTGGCCTGGGATTGAGCTTAAAAGGCATGAAAAGCATGGTGGAAATGCAGTTTGCCGATTTCGTTACCTGCGGGTTCAATCAGATTGTCAACAACCTGGCAAAACTGAACTGGCGCTGGGGACAAAACGCCGATGTCGTGGTGCGCATGCCCACCGGAGGCGGTACGGGTGCAGGCCCTTTCCATTCGCAAAGCAATGAAGCCTGGTTTACCCATGTGCCCGGCCTGAAAGTGCTGTACCCCAGCACGCCATATGATGCAAAAGGTTTGCTCTTAGCCGCGTTCGAAGACCCAAACCCGGTAATGTTTTTTGAGCACAAAGCCCTTTACCGTTCTGAATCGGGCATGGTTCCCGATGGATTTTATACCGTTGAAATCGGAAAGGCAAGAAAAGTACGCAACGGCGATCAATTGAGCATCCTTACTTACGGACTTGGCGTGCGCTGGGCCGTCCAGGCCTGCGAAACCCTGGGGTACGATGCCGACATTCTGGATTTGCGCAGCCTGGTTCCGCTTGATTACGAGGCCATTGCGGAAACGGTTAGAAAAACAAACCGGGTGCTCATTTTGCACGAAGATACTTTGTTTGGCGGTTTGGGCGGCGAAATCGCGGCCTGGATCAGCGAAAACCTGTTCGAATACCTCGATGCACCCGTGATGCGCGCCGCCAGCCTGGATACTCCTGTGCCATTCGCCATTCCGCTCGAACAAAACTTTTTCCCAATCGAACTTTTGAAAAAAAACCTCCAGAAATTGGCGCGCTATTAACCCCATTCGAATATTTTAAACATTTCTAAGTGGCATTTTAAAGCGGCCAACAAACAACTTCGGAAGGAGTCTGTACCTTAGCGGAAAATAACGCTCGCATGACACCGAAATGCCAACTCTTTCTTGCCTTGATTGCCGTAATTCTGGCATGCAACTCACCCAAAACCCTCACAGGTGAAGTTAATTACCTCGGAAGCCCCGAAAACGGCACCATCGAAGTAAATGCCGCAGGCTATGGCCGAACAAAAAAAGAAGCCATTTCCAATTCGGAAAGAAACGCCTTTTACAACCTCCTGTTTAAAGGCATTCCCGGCTCACAGTACGCCTTGCCCATGGTGACCGACGCAGAAAATGTAAAAAAACAACACCCCAAATACTTCACACAGTTGCTCGATGAAGATGGTTACAAACGCTTTATGATGCGTTCCGATCTCCAAACGGGGTTTGCACCCATCCAACGCGGCTCCGAAAATGCCGTAAACCGAATCAAAATTGACGTGACCGGCCTCCGCCGCGACCTCGAATCAAACCAAATTATCCGCAAATTCGGCTATTAATCATGAAAAAAACCTACCTACTGCCCCTGCTTTGCAGCCTGGTATGGGCCCCTCTGTGCGCCCAGGCCCCAACTAACCCCAAAATTCAACCTACCATCATGGTCATTCCTTTTGCCAAAGAAACGGAAGACCTTCGCACCGTGCTGGAAAACAACCTGAACCTCCGCGTGGCCATCGCCAAAATCAAGGAAGGCTTCGACAACCGCGGTTTTAACACCATCGATTTCCGGGCGAAAGTCAAACAACTCAACAACGACAAAGCCATGGAACTTGAAAACAAAAGTTCATTGAAGCAAAACATCATTGAAAACTCCGGAGCCGACATTTACATCGAAACCGATGCCAGCGTGCAACGTACTTCCAGCGGTAACAGCGTAACAGTCATTGTAACGGCTTATGATGCATTCTCGGGCTTTTCACTGGCCAATAAAGTCAACTCGTCTCCAAAATTTTACACCGAAAACTTCGAAAAACTCACCGAAAAGGCTTGTGAAGGCATCGTGGAAGATTTTTTAAACACCCTGAATGCCAAATTTGATGATATTGTAAAAAATGGCCGCATCGCCACCATGAGCATCACCTTCGCCCAGAACGCAACGGCCGATCTGGATACCGAATTGGGTAATCCGCCCGCCTTACTTTCCGATCTCATCGAAAACTACCTGGAAAAAAATGCCCTCAACGGTTATTTTCATACATCCGGTGTCACCGCCACCAAAATGATGGTAGATGAGTTTCGCATTCCATTCAAAGATGCCAACGGAAACAATTACCGGATTTCAAAATTTGCCGCCGAATTCCGCAATTATTTGAAAAGCCTCGGTCTGGAATCTTCACGCGATATCCAGGGCAATAAAATTTTCATCACCATAAACTAAAACCCAATGAAATTCTGCTTCCCCATCATAGCCCTTGTGTTGCTAAGCGCAAGTACAAGTGCGCAAAGTCTTGTCCGCGCCTATTATTTGATCAAACCCGTGGCCAATGCCCCCTTCGAACCGCGTCATGGAGATGAATTAAACAACATTTTGAGCAGTGCACTGGCTCAAAATTCGGCCGGAACCAGCGCCAAATTCAGCAATTTTGGCATACAACCCACTGTTTCAATACTCGAAGAAGGCAAAATAGAAGGCATCAAAACCCAAATGACCGCCAAAATCAACGTCAACCTGCGCATGCTCAACCTGATTACCGGCGACAACCTGGCATCCAA
>JAGWYI010000477.1 GCA_018969455.1 Bacteroidota bacterium
GCGTTTCCAATGCGATACGGCCTATTTTACCTACCCCCTTTATTTTGCCAACCGAAGCATCCCAGGATCTTTTGAGCACAATGTAGTTTCCGGATCCAACAAAAACAATACACAATTCCCGCGTTTCGAATCTTTTGAGAAAAATCTCAAAATCAACAAAATTGGAGACGGGATTGAATACGTCGGCGGATTTCGGCTGGAAGGAAACTCCGTCTACGGATTTGGTTCTGCCACCGAAAAGGCACGTGTAACCATCTTTAACAAAAAACGCCAAAAAGTTTTCCTCGGAATCGGTTCGCTTTTTGTCATTAAACGTGAGGTTAGTATTGTAGCACAAGGGGTTAATGCAAAATTGTACATGGATTCCGATAGCCTTTTCCATCCCTCTGTCGATTTCAGGGTGGATATCCCTACCCAGGTAATTAACCTCACTCGGGGCGAAAAAGGATCGGAAAGAAATCCATTCTTTTCCTCTTTCTACAACATGAACCTGAATACGGATAAGATTGCCTGGCACCTAAATCAGGATTCTCTTGAAATCGGCGCCCGAATCGGTACGGCTAAAGGGGTAGAACAAACCGTACAGTTTGAAAGCAGCAACTACTTCGATCCGCAACAATACGAGCAAATGCAACACCTGGCAACCCAAAATCCAATCTCTACCCTCTTTATCCTCTCCCGAGAACAAGGGAGTAACATCGTGTCGGATAATGCATTTGCCCAGGCAATCAACCCCCAATTCGATTACTCTTCAATCCAAACCCTGCTGGCCCAAATGGTTGCCGGTGGATTTATCAACTACGATTTCGGAAAACACCAAATCGAATTACGCGATAAACTGACCCATTACGCACTCGCCGCACAAGGAAAAAAAGACTTTGACGGCATCAACATTCAATCCTCCAGTACCAAGGCAAATGCCAAACTTGACCTCAAAACCAAAGAAACGGATATCTATCAGGTGAAAAAAATTGAGTTGAGCAAACGTCAAAAAGTTGCGCTCATTCCCAACGACAAAGAAGTTACCCTGCTGAAAAACCGGGATATGCGTTTTGGAGGCCGACTCTGGGCCGGATTCGCATTGTTTGAAGGTGATAACATGAATTTTACCTATGATTTGTACCAAATTGCTTTCGATTCGGTACGACACCTCGACTTTTACCTTCCAGATTATGACAAAATTACCAAAGACGGCCAAACAGTTGCCAACTCCATGAACTCAACCGTGGAACTGGTTTCGGGCGTTTTGCTGGTAGACGCACCCAATAATAAATCAGGTAAAGAAGACCTCTCTATTTTCCCTTCGCTCCAAACCAAAAAACCTTCCTTCGTTTTTTATGACCGACCAGAAACCCAACGCGGGGTTTATAAACGGGACTCTTTCTACTTCAAACTCGATCCTTTCTCCTTTAACGGACTAGATAGTTATCAAAAAGAACAATTGAAATTCAAAGGGGAAATGTTCCCGGCAACCATTTTTCCTCCTTTCAAAGAAACAATTGTGGTGCGAAACGAAGACAAATCCTTTGGTTTCGTTCACCGAACACCCCAATTGGGCTACTCAACCTACTCCAAAAAAGGCAATTTTACCGGGGTCATCGACCTAAGTAACAAAGGTTTCCTAGGTAAAGGCAAATTGGAGTACCTCACCGCAGATATAGAATCGGAAGACTTGGTGTTCCGACCCAAACAAACTACCGGAACTGCCAAAAAGTTTTATATGACTGAGGATCGTGCATCCGCTGTAAAAGTGCCACAGGCCTCCGGCGAAAATGTTTCGGTAAACTGGTTGCCCTTCAAAGATTCCATGTACGTCGAAAGTAAAGGCAAAGCATTCGATTTGTTTCGAGCGCCCGGCTATACCCACAAAGGAATCCTGATTCTTACCCCTTCCGGCTTGAAAGGAAAAGGGGAGTTTGAATGGGCTGAGGGGAAACTCAGCTCGAAATTAATTTCTTACGGTCCATTTCAGGCAAGTGCCGACACCGCCAACCTCGAAATCAAATCACTCGACGGAAAGGGCATCGCCTTTGACTCCAGAAATATTGATGGCGATTTGGATTTTGACAAACAAACCGGTCATTTTAAAGCCAATTCTGAAAGCGCCACGACCACTCTCCCGCTCGACCAGTATCGAACCTCCATGAACGAGTTTACCTGGGATATGCAAGGAAAAACCATCACCTTCCAATCGGATGAAAAAAAACCGGGATCCTTCGTTTCCATCGATCCTGCCCAGGATACCCTTGCTTTTACAGGGAAAACCGCCGTGTACGACATGAAAACCAATCTTCTGAAAATCGGGGGCGTAAACGTCATCAAATCAGCCGACGCTTATGTTTATCCAGATTCGGCTTATGTCGAGATCCTGTCGGGAGGTAAAATGAAACAACTCCCCAACGCAAAAATTATTGCAGATACCATCAACAAGTATCACACCATCAACCGGGCGACCGTAGATATTTCAGGGAAAAAACTGTACAAAGCAACTGGATATTACGAATACAATATTCCCGACCACAACCAGGAAATATTTTTCAATAACATCATCGGTGAACGCAGAGGCGGCGGAACTCAAAGCACCAAAAACGTGCTGACAACGGCTTCAGGTGATATCGCCGACAAAGATAGCTTCCGAATGGATGTAAAAACAAGGTTCAAAGGCCAGGCAATTCTGAAAGCAAACCAAAAAAACATGCGTTTCGAAGGATTTGCCAAACTGGAAGCCTCTAAACTGCCCAACAACCAATGGTTTGGCGTTTATACCGAAGTGGATAAAAACGATCCTACCATTCGAATCAAAAACAGCAAAAATGAAGATGGAGATCCACTCGTAACCGGATTCTTCCTCTCCCGTGAAACCGGTGAATGTTACCCCCGCATCCTCCTGCCCGCATACGCACGGGTAGACCGGGCTTTGATGGATTGCCAGGGCGTCATGAAATATGAAAGCAAAACCGACCGGTTTATTTTTGGCGATTCAGCCAAAATTACCTCCAATGCGCGTCTGGGATCTAAAATGATCTTCGATAATCGGGTCGCAACGGTCGTTGCCGACGGCCCACTCAACCTCGGATCCGGATTAAACTACATGAAAATAACTGGCGCCGGACGACTTAAGTCGGATTTTAACAACATCACCGATTCAACCGGTTATATCGTCAATGGTGAATTTATGACTGCCATGGAAATGACCATCCCCAAAACCATCCTGGATCTGATGGTCAATGAAATTAATGCCACAACTTTTGATGCGCCGCCAGCCATCTATAATACCAATGCCGCTTTCTATACGCCGATGCTCAATTACTTTATCACCGACGATAAAGAAGTAGATGAAACCATGAACAATATGCGCAACAATTTGATCCTGTTGCCCAAAGTAGACAACAAATACACCTTTATGCTGGGACGACACACCGTTACCTGGAATCAGGAATACCAGTCATTCCTCAATCTGGAGGATAAAATTCCGGTAGTTTCCATCAACGGAACGCCA
>JAGWYI010000478.1 GCA_018969455.1 Bacteroidota bacterium
GGCAGTACACAGGTATTCATAATCGGTAATGCTCTCTTTGGCGCCGGCGAAAGGCAAGGTTTGCGCTTCTACAGTGTTGTTGTTGCTGTTTTTTAACAAAAAATGGCGAAGTCGGGACGCTTTCAACGGCGGTTTGGCCAAAACGAGGGCCAAATAGGTTTTGGTGATTTTTTGGTCGTGAAACATGCGCGTGAGTCGACTAAGCGCCTTGTCGGTACGCGCAAAAAGCACCACACCACTTACCGGACGATCAATACGGTGCGCTGGATGCAAAAAAACAGCACCAGGTTTCGAATATTTAGCTTTAAGGTGGCTTTTTCCCCAATCTGTCAAGGTGCGATCTCCTGTTTGATCGCCTTGAACGAGCCAACCGGGCGGCTTGTATAAAACCAGTAGATGGTTGTCTTCAAAAAGTATTTCCGGGGTTTTCATTATGCTTCGGCTGCATCAAAAATTACCTACTTCCACACCTTCAAAATAACCGAGTGCCCAAAGAATCAATATCAATACGCCCACGCCAATGCGGTAGTAGCCAAAAACTTTGAATCCATGTCTGGTCAGAAACTGGATAAATGAACGAATAGCGAGCATGGCGACCAAAAAAGCAACCACATTTCCAACAAACAATAACAAAAGTTGATCTGAGGAAAACGTTACACCTTCGTGTTTTACAAAATCGTATAAGGATTTAACCGTTGCCGCAAACATGGTAGGAACCGCCAAAAAGAAAGAAAATTCTGCTGCAGTGGTAGGTGACAACCCTTGGGTAAGACCGCCAAGAATGGTTGCAGCCGACCTGCTGACACCCGGAACCATGGCGATCACCTGAAATAAACCAATATTCAAGGCTTTGGGCAGACTTACATCATCGATGGACGTGTTGCGTTTGCTTTGACGCTCAAAATACCCGTCGAGAAACAAAAACAGAATACCGCCTGCAATCAAGGCTAGCGCCACAACCTCAATGTTTTCAAGCAATGCATCAATGGAATGCTTGAACAACAGGCCGAATACCACAGCGGGCATAAAAGCCACCAACAATCGGAGGTAAAACTGGAAATTTTGCAAAAAACGACGCCAATATAATACCACCACCGAAAGGATGGCGCCAAATTGAATGGCAACCGTAAATACCTTCACAAATGGATCAGAAGCAATGCCCATAAAAGCAGAGCCTATAATCATGTGCCCGGTGGAGGAAACTGGTAAAAACTCGGTAATCCCCTCAATAATGGCCAAAATAAGGGCATGTATCAAATTCATGATTCAATAACGGTGCTGGTGGAAGCGTCTTTTTTGAATATACCCACAATAACCATAACAAAACCCCCTACCATCAAAATTGGCGCCAGGGTAATGCGGCGGAAACTGTAAATACGCTCCGGTTCCCATTTGTTGGGATCCGGCATGGCGCCACCCGACATGGCAGCGAGCCCCAAAATCACCAATCCCAGGCCGATTCCCATGTAAATGAAATTCTGTCGGCCAAAAATGAATTCATTTTTACCGGCAGAAAAAATGTTTTCTTTTTTCTCTGTGCCTCGAACAGCCGCTTTTTTGGGGGCCTGTTGCCCGGAAGCAGAAGCCTGCTGTTTCGCTGAATTTTGACGTTGTTGTTGCTTAGCCATGGTATATCAACTATCGAATGGTCGATTTTTTGTTAAAAATGCAAATGTTTTTAATATAAATCGTCAATGCGCATGCGCAAAAACTTGTGTACCACCAGGTAAGTACTCAATCCGGAAATCAGAATACCTCCCAAAATTAACAGCACATAAATGCGCAAATCCAGGTTAACATCCTGCAATTGCGCCAAATCGGGCATTATGCGCTGAGCAGCCCACTGAACCCCCATCAGCCCGGAAATGGCTATGAGTGCACTCCACAAACCGTTCAATATACCTTGCCGAATGAAAGGACGACTGATAAACGACCAGGATGCACCCACCAATTCCTGATTCTTAATCAAAAAACGGTTGGCAAACAAGGCCAGGCGTATGGTATTGTGTATCAAGGTCACTGCGGCAAAGATGAGCAAAATTCCCAGTCCCAACACTATCCAGGCCATATTTTGGATGTTGTTCCCCACATTGCCCGTATTGGCTGCTTCAAAATACAACTCCGAAATGGCGGCGGTGTCGCTCCGTAAGGCGCTTCGCCAAGCGTACAAACTATCGTTTTGCAAAAAATCGGCTTTTACATTGAAGCGGATCACATCGTGTAACAAATTGGGCATGTCTTCCAACAAACTTTCGTCACCCAACTCCTTTTTCATACTCGCCTGCGCCTGCTCGCGGGTAATGAAGGTAACCGTTTCTGCCTTCACAAATGCCTGCCGCCTTACTTCCTGAACCAGCTGGGCTATTCTGTCTTGCGGCACATTTTCTTGCAATTCAATCCAAATATCTACCTTCTCCTTAAATAGCGTTACCAAACGCTGGGCATGGCTTGCGACCAAGGCAAAAAATCCCAGAATGAACAACACCAGCGCTACACTGATGATGGCGTATAAATAAGTGGGTTTGCTCCGCGGCATGTAACTGAATTAAATCCGATAGACGTTCATAAAATCGTCGGCACTACTGCCAATGAATCGCGCAAAGGTAAAATTTGTCCCTGTTCTTTGTGGTATTTATCTGCCTGTTTGGCAATAATCCCAAGTTAAATCAAATATTTGATCTTTTGGGCAATAATACAGCGGCTCAGACGTATTTTTCGCTTGCCTGTAGCAACAAGGACAAACTTTCATGCCCTTGGTTGCGGCTTGCTTTACCCAGTTTTCCATTCTCAGCGCTTTTTTATGTTGATATTTTACCTCATTTGGCAACTTTTTATACCCACATGGCAAAATACGCCGGGAATACACCTGTTCAATCCGTCCTTTGAAGACGGTCGCCCACGCCAGAATGCGTTTCCAGGTGGATGGAGCTCCGGTTCGCCAGATTGTACGCCCGACATCATGCCTGGCGCATGGGGACTGAAATGCCCGCCCCAAGACGGAAAAACATGCCTGGGGCTGGTTACCCGGGAAGATGGAACCCGGGAAGACATCGGCCAAATGTTGCCGGAAGTGCTGAAAAAGGACTCTTGTTATACGTTTACCCTGTACCTCGCCCACGCATCGCAGTATGTTGGTTTTAATCAACCCTTGCGCCTGCGCGTGTGGGGTGGCGCCCGCAAAGGAGAAAAAACGCAATTGCTCGACAGCTCGCCCTTGATTGATCATGCAGACTGGAGGCCCTATAAATTTCAATTTATTCCGGGCAGCGACCTGAAATATCTGTGTTTCGAGGCTTATTTCGGCCCCGGTGTGTTGTTTAAGTACAAAGGCAATATTTTACTCGACAATTGCTCCGTAATCCTGCGTTGCAATCGGGCTTAAGGCCTTTTACAGGTGGGTGTAATTCAAAATGTCGCATCATGCGGCGTTTTTGAGGAGTTCTCGGATGAGGGTCCGCCTACCGTTTTTGTAGGCCACTCTCAATTTTATCATAT
>JAGWYI010000479.1 GCA_018969455.1 Bacteroidota bacterium
CTCGTTTGGTATTACCTGCGAAATTGTTTGGCGACCAGTCTCTAGCGACCGGTTCTATTTTAAACAAAGAACATTCCAATACCCGCACCCGATAAGCGTCGTTCCCGTAACCTTTTACAAGGGAGAATTATGTGCCAAAAGCAACTAGAAAGAGCGACCGAAAGGGAACCAACAAGAGAGGAAATACAATCAGATGCGGGTGTTTATTCTCTCAAAATATCAAAAAACTTGTAGGTACAAAAGTATGGGGAGCTACCCATACATGTGTTAAGCAAATATGAATTTATAATTATTTTTGAAAAGCATACCGCAACAACTGCCATATTTTAAATGGCAGTTGTTGCGGTATGCCAGCAGATATACCAAACCAAACAAACACAAATAAATAAACCCAATATGCAATAACATGATTTTTAATGCTTTAAATCTTTAACGTCTTTCAAACTACAGCGCAAACGCTGGCTTAATCCAATGCGCGGTGATTGCGCAGCGTATTTCTCAAATTTGGTTTCATGCGCTCCGCAGCCTGAATAAGCATGTCTTCATTTTTCGGGAATGGAACCGGCGCATTTCCAATATTACACCGCGAATTGTCCGACAATGCCCGAGAATCGCCTTTAAAAGTGGCAGCATAATGCTCAAACAACACCTCAGCACCAATATCTACCTGATCTAAAAGTGTACCGTGTTGAGCATCATACATTTCCAGCAAACCAGCCAACCGTGCAGTTTTGGTTTGATAAACTTCCAATACATCGGCCCGAATGCGCACATAGCGCGGTGTTTTAACATCATTCCCCAATGAATCCTTCAGCACATTGCCTTTCGAATCCAGTACATATTCCCAACCGTCTTTAATTTGTTTTTCGTCGGTATAACTGCGTTCCTGAACCCGCTCCGGGCTGATGTCGATGTTTCGCACATTCAATATCACCCTAAAATCATATTGCGCCCCCTGTGTTTCGGCAAAATGATAGGATTTCCATTCGGTGTCAAGTTCGTTTTTGCCGATATTCATCAATCGGTCGGCAAATGCCTGGGGCAACAAAGCCCCGGAATTATTGGCCACCTTAAACAAAATTTGCGCGGTACCGAGGTCTTTGGCACGTACCTTAAGCAGGTTTTTATCCTGATATTCCCGATAATACCGATTTTCAAGGTCGGTTAACTTCGCATACGCGTCGCGAGCGGCCTGTCTGTCGCCGCGCTCGGCCAACAAAAGCAAATTTTTGGCCTGGTTGTACATATAAGCCGCAGCTTTGGAACGACTGTCGCTTTCCAACTGGGCAATATCTACCAGATCGAATTGTGCCAAATATCCGTCAGACGCCCGCAATGGCAACAAAGGCGCAATTTTTGCCTGTCGATTGCGAATATCCCGATGGATTTCGTTTATTTTTTCCCAGTACTCCGGACGACCCTCAGCAATGAATTGCGATACCGAATTCAAATCGCGTTGCTGGGCTTTTTGGAATGCCAATTCAAGCCCTTTAACATATTCAGGCTTTTTTTTCTTTTTACCCTGAATTTTGTGCAAACAAAATGAAATTGCGCCATCATAGTCACCGCGATCGGTAAAATTCTGCACAGAAGTGCAGGATAAAAGCGCCGTACAGGCTACGAAACATACAAAATGAAAGCGAGTCATGGTTTTCGTCGTTTTTTGCCCCGGTTGTAGAGGCTGGGTAAGAAAAGAAAAACAGCACGAATAAACTGTTTGTGCACGCAAGATGGGTAAATCGTTCCTTGTTTTTCTTTTAAATTCTGTTAGAGAATTCCGAAATTTTGTTAAAATTTACAATAAAATTTAAATGATCTTGAATAAATCTTAAATAAGAAACAGAATTTTGCCCATCAACATGCACAAACCTGACGAAGGCTCCTGCTCAAACTCCGTGTTGCGCAGGGAAGTTTTGGATTTTGAACCCTTAATGCGGGTAAAAATCTTACTTACCTTTGACCGAATGTCCTGCCAATTCCCATAAACAACATCTGTTTCAGTCCTTGGGGTGGAAAATCATGCTACAAAAAGCACTTTAAGTTCATTTAATTATGGAAAAAATAACAGAATCGAGTTCCTTTTACCGCAATTTGGAAGAGATGGACGTCCCTACCTTGTTGCAAAACATAAACCAGGAAGATCAAACGGTGCCCTTAGCGGTTCAAAAAGCGATTCCGAGCATTGCAGCACTGGTAGAAGCCATTGTGGAACGCATGCAACAGGGTGGCCGCTTATTTTATATTGGCGCAGGTACCAGCGGCCGCCTCGGCGTACTGGACGCGTCAGAAATTCCTCCAACCTTCGGCGCACCACCCGATTGGGTTATTGGTCTGATTGCAGGCGGCGACCGGGCGCTCCGCACGCCCGTAGAACATGCAGAAGACAATCTCCAACAGGCGTGGACCGATCTGAAACAATGGCAAATCAACGCACAAGACCTGGTTGTTGGAATAGCAGCATCGGGAGCAACGCCTTATGTGGTAGAGGGCCTAAAATCTTGCCGGGAAAATGGAATTGCAACCGGATGCATCAGCTGCAACCCCGGCGCCCCAATCCTTGAAGCGGCCGATTATCCGGTTCTCGTGGTAGTCGGACCCGAATTTGTAACGGGTAGCACCCGCATGAAGGCCGGTACCGCTCAAAAATTGGTACTCAACATGATATCTACTTCGGTGATGATTCGACTTGGCCGGGTAAAAGACAATAAAATGGTAGATATGCTGCTCTCTAACGAAAAACTGATTGATCGTGGCGCCAACATGATTGTTCAAGCAAGCGGGATGGAGTACAATCAGGCCCGACAATTATTGCTGCGATTCGGAAATGTTCGGGCTGCCCTGCAGGCCATTGGGGGCATGTAATTGCTTTCAAACTGTTTCAACTGAACAGCCCATGAATCGGCTTACGCATCGATGAATTTTAACAGGCCCTAAAGAACAAGCATTACAGCAGGCAGTCTGAATCAGATATACCAGAATTCGCTAATTTATAAAGATTTACACCTGCAAAACCTGGCGGTGTGGGGTATATTCAAGAAAAACAAACAGCATTGCCCTAAAACTGGCAAATGGGGACCAAACCTTTTCTTACAAGTTCTTGTCGCCTCGTAAAAACCGATACCGCTTGCGCGCTTCAATGGCAAACACACTCCCTGAATAATCCACAAATATCTTTTCGTACAAGGTTTTGGCTTTTTCAAGCGCATTCAGGCGCAGCTCGCACAATTGGGCGAGCGCAAAAAGGGCATTATCGGCTCGAATATCGTCTTTATACTTTTCGGCAACCGCTTCATACAAAGAGGCTGCTTTTTCAAAATCGCGCTTTTTCTCATAAATCTGAGCCTCCAAATAGAGAATGTCATCCTGAAGCGAATGATCCGGAAATTTGGTGCGCAAAGTATCCAGTTTCAGGAAAGCCTCCTCAAAACGGTTTTGAAATACAAGCAATTCTGCACTGGAA
>JAGWYI010000480.1 GCA_018969455.1 Bacteroidota bacterium
GCCAGGTTTTTGCCCGCCTGATCCAGCATGTCTTTGGATACATCCACCCCGATCAGATTGAGTTTGGGAAAACGTTGCGCCAGACGCTTGAGGTTGTAACCGGTACCACAGCCTACTTCAAGCAGGGTTTGGCTGGATTCGGCGCCCAGACCCATTCGGGTCAGTATTTCTTTTCGTCCGAAAAGGAAGGTCCAGCGGGTGATGTCATATATTTTGGCATGCAGGCGGTAATAGCCGTGCATGTTTTCGTGTTGTTTGGATATGTCGGTCATAAAGTTGGTCCGTTATCGAACAGTAGCGATGTGGGTACTGGCATAAGTGCCGACGCGGTCGTTTTTATGCGACCATTGGGCGGCTTCGAGGTTGAAATCCAGTTTTTCGGGCACCCAGGCAGGCAGGAAATTGGCATCCGGCGCGGCGGATCGCAGGAGGATTTTGGCGCCGGGGCGGGCGTTTTCAAAAATCAGGTTCCACTCGTGTTCGAGGGCGGGGTAGTTATGAGCAGCCAGCCAGTCCTGATGATCGAGGAGAATAAAGTGCGAGTATTTCCCCGGGTTTTGTTCCAGGAATTCGCTGAGCGTCATGGTATAGGTCGTGATGCGGTCGGCCCGATCTTTCAGCGTGTCAAAGTTTTCGGCGCGCAGGTAATTGGGGCAGGATCCTGGCAGGTATTGGCCGAAATAATACAGTTGCCAGAAGTAGTTTTCCTGAATGGGGATGCCGGTGAACACCTGGCGCATGCATTGGCGCACGTAACCGGCCATACCGTCGTCGTATTTTTCACGGGCCATTTGTTGCTGGCTTTTGGGCACGCCAAGCATGCTCTGCACCACGTGGCGGCTCAGAAACCAGGAAAGGAACCGGTTGAGGAAACGAGGCTCGAGGGCTTCATAACAAGCCTCTTGTTCTTCCATGGTGGTAGCCTTGAACAGGCGTTGGATGAGGCGATCGGTTTCGGGCTGGGTTTTGAGCCATTGGCGTACCATCCAGGCAACGGTGCCGCTGCTGCCGCGCCAGTAGAAACTTTTGCGCACCCCCCTTCCTGAAAAGTAATCACCGATGTTGCTGTCCCAGAATTCGCGGGCGTATTCATTAGGCATTACCGTTTTCAGGTTATTGCGGTAATATTCCTTGGCTTGGTCATATGTGCCGGTACCAAAGTAATTGTAAAGGTCTTGGTAGGCGCCAACTTTGATGAGGGCTTTTTTTAGTTCCAACAAAGCGTTTTGACGGGGGTTTACATCAATAGCATGGATTTTGTTGGGGTTGTCCAGCAAATAATCCAGCGCATTACAACCTGCGCTGGTGAGCATCACGATTTCGCTGTGCTCATCAAAATTTAAAATTCCCCGGTCACATTGTGGATCTTCCCAACAGGTATTGTAAACCAGGTTTCCGGTATGTATTTTTTTAAATACAACCTCTTCAATGCTGCGTAACGCCGACATATTCGAAACAGTTGTTAATAAGATATCCCGCAAAGGAACGGCTAAAATCACCAAAATTTCATGAAAAGTCGGTAATGTTAACATTAAATTTTGGAACTGTTGTTTTTATAACCAGGTTAACGCAGTTTTAAATCTTGGTTACCTTATAGTAAAGTATTGAATTCCAATACAAATGCGTGTTAATCTTGCAGCCGCCATTTTGCTACGCTTTATGAAAAAACAATCTTACCTTACCCAACGGCTTGCAACAGCGCATCCATTTTTTTTCGCCCTGTATGCCTGCGTGGCTGCCTTTGTTGCCTACGCCTGCATGTATGGTTTTCGCAAACCATTCACTGCAGCGGCCTATTCCGGGTACACTTTGTGGGGCATAGATTACAAAATCGTATTGGTAAGCGCCCAGGTGTTTGGTTATGCGCTGTCCAAATTTATCGGCATTCGTTTCATCAGCGGGATGAGTCCGGAGCGGCGTGCGGTTAATTTGTTGAGTTTGATTGGTGTGGCACAATTGGGTTTACTGGGCTTTGGCATCACCCCTTTTCCGTACAACGCCATTTGGCTGTTTGTCAACGGTTTGCCCCTGGGCATGATATTCGGATTGGTTTTCGGGTATCTGGAAGGACGACGCAGCACCGAGTTGCTGGCTGCGGCCTTAAGCGTCAACTTCATCATTTCGAGCGGATTTGTTAAATCTGTGGGCAAAAACCTGCTCAACAGCGGAGTATCCGAGTGGTGGATGCCGTTTACTGCCGGTTTGTATTTTATCCCGTTTTTGTTGTTATCGGTGTGGATGCTGGAAATGCTGCCGCCGCCCTCAGAGGAAGACAAACTGGCCCGAACGGAACGAAAAAAAATGACCAGTGCGGATCGAAAAGCCTTGTGGCGCAAATACCAGACGGGTTTTTTATTTTTCACCATCGGGTATTTAATGTTGACCATCATTCGCGATGTGCGGGATAATTTCGCGGTGGAAATATGGTCGCAGTTGGGTTATGCAGGCCAGCCTGCGATATTAACCACCGCTGAATTGCCTGTTGCGGCATTAACCCTGATTGGATTGAGTTTGCTTTCCTTAATAAAGGATAACTTCAAGGCATTTTGGATCAACCATGTTTTGTGTTTAGCGGGCGCCGCTTTGTTGGTAGTGAGCACTTATTTATTTCAAATTGAGCTCATTTCGCCTATTATTTGGATGGTTTTGAGTGGATTCGGATTGTTTTTGCCTTATGTTATATTTAACGGGGTTATGTTTGATCGATTTTTGGCCGCATTTCGGGAGCCCGGGAATGTTGGATTTCTCATATATGTAGCGGATGCAATTGGATATTTGGGTGCAGTTATGGTGTTGTTATGGCGCAATTTTGGATTTGCACAGGTAAGTTGGTTGAATTTTTACCAAAATTTGTGTTACATCGGAATGGGACTTTTTGCCCTTACCATTTTGTTTGCATGGGTGTATTTTGCGCAAAAGCAAAAAGGCCTTCCTGAGCAGCGACAATAAAAAACACGTTTGGCCTGGAATAGCCAGGAACTTGCAGCCAGTCAAAATTGGACGCATGCGGTATTTTCATGCAGAGGACAATTTGGGCTTTGGCAGCGAATAAGTTTGTAATCAATAGAAATTCGGTGGTATGGAAAACAAATTTGATGTTGCGGTAGTAGGTGCGGGAATAATGGGTTTGGCAATTGCCTACACTGCCGCCAAGCGCGGGAAAAAAGTGGTCGTTTTTGAGCGCAGTACAAGAGCTTTGGGAGCCAGTGTACGCAATTTTGGGTTAATTTGGCCAATTGGTCAGCCGGCAGGGGAGGCGTTGGAGCAGGCATTGCGTACGCGCGAGGTTTGGTTGCTTCTAGCAGCAGAGGCGGGTTTGCCTGTACAAGCCAACGGATCCCTGCATTTGGCGTACACGCCCGAGGAGCAGGCTGTTTTAGAGGAATTTATGGATACGCGCAAGGATGCAGGATATAAAAGCACCCTCTTACAGCCCAAGGCTGTAACACAATACAGT
>JAGWYI010000013.1 GCA_018969455.1 Bacteroidota bacterium
ACCATTGACGCTTACACCTGCTGTAATTTCATATATAATGTCTGACAACGTCCCATGTCTCCAATCTTTTGGTAACTGCCCCTTATAAAACCCTTTATTATTTTTCTTATTTTCCATCATTCAATTTTTTGACATTTGGATTTCCTGTTAAGGATTTCAGTTGTTGGATGGCGATGGCGTTGAGGTTTCGGAGTCGTTCGTTTTGTGGCAGGCCCATTCGAATGAATTCGGCGTTCATGCTTTCGAGGTTGGCCAGTACCAGCAGTTGTTCGATGGTGCTGTAATCACGGATATTGCCTTCTTTGTCTGGATTTTGTTTTCGCCATTGCAGTGCGGTCAAACCAAAGAGCGCCACATTGAGCAGGTCGGCTTCTGAAGCGTACACTATACTCTCCTGTTCTTTGGTAATGCTATCAGGGATGATATGCGTTTTAATAGCATCGGTGTGGATTCGGTAATTGAGTTTGGCCAGGGTGCGGTTGAGGTTCCATTCTAAGGAAAGTCGGCGGTTTTCGTCTTCTTTGAGGCGTTGAAATTCTACAATTAGGTACATTTTAAACTCCGCACTAATCCACGAAGCAAACTCAAAGGCAATGTCTTTATGAGCGTAAGTACCTCCGTAACGCCCTGTTTTTGAAACAATACCGATGGCATTTGTGGTTTCGATCCACCTTTTTGGGGTTAGTGAAAAACTGTTAGAGCCGGCCATATTTTTAATTCCATCGAATTCGATGGAATTAAAATGGGGGTTGTGCAATTGCTCCCAAAGCCCAATAAACTCAATCGTGCTTCGGTTTCGGAGCCAGTTTTGGAGGATATAGTCGCTTCGTTCTGCATCTCTGTGGCGGGCAATATCTGTGATGGAAATAAAATCGTCTTGGGACTGGCTGATAATCGTCACGGCCAAACCCTGCACATTGATGGTTGCTTTTTTCTCTTTTGCCATGGTTTATACTTTTATCAATTCATCCAAGTATTTGCCCAACTCCGCCTGCACCATTTTCAACTCCCCTTCCAACTTTTCAATCTCCTGCTGCACAGCGGCAATATCTACTTCGGCTTCTTCTTCAAAAGTATCCACATACCGTGGGATATTCAGGTTAAAATCGTTTTCCTGAATTTCCTCGAAGGTGGCCACATAGGCGTATTTGTCTTCTACGACGCCTGGTTCTAATTTTCCGGCATTGAACTTTCGGTACGTCTCTACAATTTTATTGATGTCGGCATCTCGGAGGACATTTTGGTTTTTCCCTTGTTCGTATTGTTGGCTGGCATCGATGAACAAAACGTTGTTGTTTTTTGCTTTGCCTTTGTTGAAAACCAGGATGGCTGCTGGAATGCCCGTGCCAAAAAAGAGATTGGCAGGCAACCCGACCACCGTTTCCAGGATGTTTTCTTCGATGGTTTTTTGCCGGATTTTTCCTTCTGAACTGCCCCTGAAAAGTACACCATGCGGCACTACGACACCGACCTTCCCTTTGCCTTCATAGGCCGTTTCAATCATGTGCGATATGAAAGCCCAGTCTCCTTTACTCTTAGGCGGTACACCTCTCCAAAATCGATTGAAGTTGTCGGATTCCGGGTCAAAGTCTGTTCCTTTTGCGGCTTTGTCATCTTCGACCTTACCCCATTTGTCCAAACTAAATGGCGGATTGGCAACCACGGTATCAAACTTCATCAACGCATCCCCTTCCTTGAGTTTTGGATTTCGAATGGTGTCCCCCCAGCGAATAAGGGCGTTATCCATGCCATGCAGAAACATGTTCATAACGGCAAGTGCCCAGGTACTTCCGTTGGCTTCCTGTCCATAGAGGGAAAAGTTATCCGAGCCCACTTCTTTACCTGCTTTGATGAGCAGGGAGCCGGAACCGCAAGTAGGATCACAAATTCTGGCACCAGGTTGAGATTTTGTCAGTTTAGCGATCAGTGTAGATACCTGGCCCGGCGTGAAAAATTCGCCAGCCTTTTTACCGGCGTCGGAAGCGAAGTTGGCGATCAGGAATTCATAAGCATCTCCAATCACGTCATGGCCTTCGAGTACGGAGGGCCGCAAGTCTAATTTTTCGTTACTGAAATCAATGATCAGGTTTTTCAGGCGGGTGTTTTTATCTTTTGTATCGCCAAGGTTACTGGAGTTGAAGTCAATATTTCGGAAAACGCCCGATCCATCCTCGCCGGAAAGTTTGGTGGGGTTTGCTTCTTCCAATGCCTCCAATCCCTGGTTAATCAGTTCTCCTATGTTTACTTCACCCCGATTTTGGTATAGATATTCAAAACGCGTATGCGGTGGCACCACAAATCGCTCCTTCTGCATGGCCCATTCCGCCCGCTCTTTGTCCTGGTTGTATTTTTCAAGATATTGCTCCATTTTGTCTTTCCATACGTCGCTCACGTACTTGATAAACAACATGGTCAGCACATAATCTTTATACTGCGAGGGGTCAATAACTCCTCTGAACGTGTCACATGCACGCCATACTACTTTAAAAACATCTTCTTTTGTTGTCTTGCTCATTTTACCAATGTTGATTTAGCCTGGTTAAGTAATAATTTTTGATATAATGTGTCTTTGAGGTTCAGCAATTCTGTTGTCAGGGCCTTTTCTGTGTCCCAAAGACGCTGCATTTCAAGCATTTCCTTTTGCTTTGTTAAGGGGGGCACCGGGACTTCAATTTCAGATAATGTCTTTTTGGAGAGGGAAGCAATTTGAGTTCCTAACGAAAGCGCTGAAAACATATCCTTCATATACTCGGTGTTGAAATACCATTGTAAAAACTCAGGGAGCAGCCCGCTTTCCGTTAGTCTGATCAAAAAAAATGTGGAAGAAGCCACGGCTTGGCCAATCTCTTTTTGGTACAAGCAGGCCTTATTGTTTTCCCCTTTTGCGATGAGCAAAATATCGCCATCCCTAAGCAGATGCTTTCCCAAACGCTCGTCTGCCTGAAGTTCGGGATGCATGATCATATCCCTACGAATCCTTCCATACGCATCAAAATGCTTCCCCTGAAGATAAAGGGTATCACCTGAAGGATGCACCTTCTCATAAACTCCCGAGGTGATGGATGCTATGTCTTCTAGCCTTTTTTGCATTTGTACTGGCTTTACGATTGTTTCAAACCCAATTTGCAAGTTTATTTGTCCGTAATTCGATTACAAAGCTAAGGTAGTTGCAGTGTACGATGCAACTATTTTTTAATTTATTTTTCAGTAATTGATCTACAAAATTATGTTATCGGATTTAAATGATTGACAATCAATTTTTTACTAAGTTATCGCTGTGTAGTTTTTTTCTAAGCCACCCCAAAAATTTATGCTAATGCCATTTTAAAACCCTTGGAACAAGATTGGAACGTCTCTTTCAATCCACCCCATCCTCAATAAATTCCTCAAAATTCCCCCGATGCACCAGGGAAAACACACTACCCGGATAAGCCGTGGCAAACGCTTTCGGGAGCGCCACGGGCTTTTGTTGCCATTTAAATTCAAATGCGCTCAATTGTCCATCGCGCTCTTCGATATAATCCAGTTCCGCATCCTGGTGCGTACGCCAGAAATAGCGGTTGGGACGTAAGCCTTTTTCTTGCAAGTATTTGAGTCGTTCCACCACGAGAAAATTCTCCCAAAGCGCGCCTTTATCCGAACGTAAATCCAGCGCCTGATACTGCTGAATGATGCTGTTGCGCACGCCCAGATCATAGAAATAAATTTTGTTTTTTTTGCCAATTTCGCTCCGAAGGTTTCTGCTAAAAGGCTGCAGGCGAAATATAACAAAGGCTTTTTCGAGCAAGTCGATATACCGTTCTACGGTTTGACTACTGATTTTCAAGGCGTTGGCTAATTCGTGGTACGATACCAACTGCCCAATTTGCAAGGCCAGCAAGCGGAGCAACTGCAAGAGCACATCGGCCCGTTTCAGATTTTCAAATTCCAGGATGTCCTGATATAAATATCGACTGGTCAAATTGTCGAGCAACATCCGGGCATCTGATTCGGGCGCAAAAGCAATATCGGGATACAAACCATAGCGCATCCAATTGTCAAGTTGTGCCAGGCGCTCATGCGGGGCGTAGGCTTGCCCAAGTTCCACATACGACAATGGATATAACTCAAACGTTAAGGCACGCCCGGTTAAGGCCTCGGAAGATCGACTGGCCAATTGAAAACTGGAAGAGCCAGTGGCGATTATTTGTAGGTCGGGAAAGGTGTCGATCAATAATTTCAAGATTTCTCCAATCCCGGGCACATGGTGGGCTTCATCCAGTACCACCAGTTTTTTATCGCCAATGAAACGCTTCAACAGGGTCGGTTCCCGGGGCAACAAAGCTGATTGCACCGATTGAATTTCACAGTTCAAGTACAAGCCCTCCTCGCCTAAAGGCTCCAGGAACGATTTGCACAGGGTGGTTTTTCCTACCTGACGAGCGCCATACAAAATCAGCACTTTGCCCCGATACATCCAGTGCTCCATCTGGCTTTTTATGCTGCGATTTAGGTAGTTTTTCATTTAACTTAAAGTTTTAAGTATAAAAATTTAAGGTTGACTTGCAAAAATACACGTTTTTTTTAAAGTAGGGTGCTATTTAGGCAATCATTTGGAATCACGCCAAGTTCCGTTTGCTTATGGCCAGATTTCAGTTCCATGGCAAGTTGTTGATTTGTTTTTGAAGTTCTGTCAATTTATTGATCAAGGTATCAAAAGACAGGCTGTGGCCATAAATCATGTTCTCCTGCAATTGTCGGTAGTCGGATTCCCACAATGGCAATAACTCATCCGGTGGGATAAAGGATATGTTGCCCGGGCGATGCTTATTATAGTCAATTTTTGAAATACGAGTAAACTTGCGACGATGCTCTATTATGGTGTTATACAAATCCGGATTTTGGAGTGCTGTTTGCGCAAACGGCGTTTCGCTGAGTTTTTCAATATCGTACAAATGGCGGCTTAATCGGTCAACCCTTATTTTTTCCCGCGGCTTTTGAAATTCCTCGTGCAGCAGAAATATTTTTTCTAAAAAAGTGCGTTCTGGGTTAACGGAAGGAATGTTAATGGATATATCAGAGAATGGTCGGTCAGGATAGTTTTCAGCTACCAAGGTACGTAACCCCTTTTGAGTAAAGGGCTCTTTTAAGGAACGTGATTTTGAGTTGATTCAAGTAGTTGCCTGATCCATACAGGCGCTAATTTTAGGTCATGTTGTAAGTGATACTTTTTCTCGCTCTTTAACACCTCCTTTATTTTTTCAATTTCTTCAACGGTTACCTTGTCTTTTCCTATGGTTCGTAGTGCTTGAATGACTAATTTACTAATGTCACCTATAGCAGCGACACTTTTTGAACTTGCCTTTTTGAAGGTGATGGTTTGCTTTCCAATTTTAATTTTTCTTGCAGACGCGCTTGTATAGTACACTATATTCATAGGTATTTGGGTTGTAAGACCTAATTTATACAAGGCATAACTTCCGGTAGGTACAATTCGTGCTTTGTCTCGCTTGGCAATGGCAATGGCAATTTCATCTACTGAAGGAAGTACCGTTCCAATTATTTTATCCTTTGACGGACGAACATAAATACCCGTAGCAACTCGTCGTAATTCTCCAGCCGCAACCAATCTTTCCAATGCTTTGTTCACAGATTTAGCATTGGCAATTGTAGTAAAACTATCCACAAAAAAAGCCGAACCTCTCCTGGCTTTTTTTATTTTATTAATTACTTGTATTTCAATACTATCAGCCATTTTAATTTCATTTTTTTGTCGCAAATATAGCGGTTATTTGCGACAAAATCATTTAATGGTCTATGAATTCGAATCAAGCCGCTTTCATAACCACTTAGCGTTGGCTATGGCATACCACTAAAGCAACCTGATTCATTTTGCCTAAACATAAAAAAATCCGTTATTCTAGTCTTCTTAAACTAAAATAACGGATCTGTATACTCCGCGCAACTCCGTACCTCCGAGCCACTCCGTGCCCCCCTTTCCCCGCTTAATCGTTGAGTTTCAATACTTTCAGAAACGCTTCCTGTGGTACTTCCACGGAACCGAACTGTTTCATTTTCTTTTTACCTTCTTTCTGTTTCTCCAGGAGTTTGCGTTTGCGGGAGATATCGCCGCCGTAGCATTTGGCGGTTACGTCTTTGCGGAGGGCGCTGATGGTTTCGCGGGCCACGATTTTGGCGCCGATGGCGGCCTGAATGGCGATCTGGAATTGTTGGCGGGGCAGCAGTTCTTTGAGTTTTTCGCACATTCGGCGGCCCATGGATTCGGCTTTACTGCGGTGCACCAGGGCGCTGAGCGCGTCAACCTGTTCCTGGTTGAGTTTGATGTCGAGCCGCACGAGGTCGGTTGGGCGGTAATCGATTACATGATAATCGAAGGATGCGTACCCTCGGGTGAGTGATTTGAGTTGGTCGTAGAAGTCGAACACGATTTCGGCCAGGGGCATGTGAAAGGTCATTTCCAGGCGCGTGGGAGTAAGGTAGGTTTGTTTTTGAAGGATGCCGCGTTTGTCGAGGCACAGTTTCATGATGGATCCGATGTAATCGGGTTTGGTGATGATTTGGGCGAAGATGTAGGGTTCTTCGGCCGATTCCAGTTGGGTTGGGTCGGGCAGGTCGGTGGGTTGTTTTACCGAGAAGCGTTCGTTTTTGGTATTGGTGGCAAAATAGGTTACGTTTGGGACGGTGGTGATAATGTCTTGATTGAATTCGCGGTAGAGTCGTTCCTGCACGATTTCGAGGTGGAGCATGCCGAGGAATCCGCAACGGAAACCGAATCCGAGGGCCGCGGAGCTTTCGGGTTCGAATACCAGAGAAGCGTCGTTGAGTTGCAGTTTTTCGAGGGAGTCGCGGAGGTCTTCGAAATCGTCGTTATCGAGCGGGTAGATACCGGCGAACACCATGGGTTTTACCTCTTCGAATCCTTTGACGGGTTCGGAGCAGGGCCTTGCGAGGTGGGTGATGGTATCGCCCACTTTAATTTCGCGGCTCACTTTAATACCGGTGATGACATAGCCTACATTTCCGGCGCTGATTTCGGCGGTTTCGAACTGTCCGAGGCGCAAAACGCCTACTTCTTCGGCAAAAACTTCTTTTCCGGTGTTGTAGAATTTGATTTTATCGCCTTTTTTCAACAAACCGTTCATAACGCGCACGTAGGCGATCACGCCGCGGTAGGAGTTGAACATGGAGTCGAAAATCATGGTTTGGAGGGGTGCATCCGGGTCGCCTTTAGGGGCCGGGATGCGTTGTACGACGGCTTGCAGAATTTCGGGCACTCCGATGCCTGTACGTCCGGATGCGGAAATGATGTCTTCCCGTTCGCAGCCGATGAGATCCATGATTTGATCTTGTACTTCTTCGATCATGGCGCTGGCCATATCTACTTTATTGACGATCGGGATGATTTCGAGGTTATGATCGACGGCGAGGTAGAGGTTGCTGATGGTTTGGGCCTGAATGCCTTGCGTGGCATCTACGAGCAGGAGCGCGCCTTCGCAGGCTGCGATGGACCGGCTCACTTCGTAGGAAAAGTCGACGTGTCCGGGCGTATCGATGAGATTAAAGACATAATCTTGTTTGGTGAGGGGGTCGATGTAGTGCATCTGAATGGCGTGGCTTTTGATGGTAATGCCCCGTTCGCGTTCCAGATCCATGTTATCGAGCGCCTGGTCCTGCATATCGCGTTTGCTGATGGTGTTGGTGTATTCCAGCAGTCGGTCGGCCAGGGTACTTTTGCCGTGGTCGATGTGGGCGATGATGCAGAAATTTCGGATATTTTTCATGTTACAATCAAATCATTTTATTTGCCGAACGAGCGGAAAGGAAAGCTTTAGAGGAATCGGTCCCCAATTTTGCGGCCGCAAAGATAGCCCGTTTAACGGTTTTTTGTGTGTATGGTTCAGGAAGGCTTGTGATTAGTTTTTAGAGGGGTTGGGGTTTGCGGGGAATCCGAGCAGCTTTTGCATAATAAAGAACAGGTCGGTATTATCGAAGAAACCGGAGAATTGATCGGCGCCGGGTCCGAAAGCGAACAAAGGGACCAGGCTAGCGGTGTGTTGATCGGATGCGAAAGCGATGTTAAGGCTATCGAGTTCGGATCCTTGTTTGATGGCCATTCCACCGGTTTCGTGGTCGGCGGTAAGGAGCACAAGGGTTTGGCCGTCGGCGGCGGCGAAATTGAGTATTTCGCCGATTGCGGCATCGAAATCGAGCATTTCTTTTATGGCATAGGGGGCGTTGTTTTTATGGCATGCCCAATCGATTTGGGATCCTTCGAGCATAAGAAAAAATCCTTTTTCGCTGCGTTGGCGCAGGAAAGGGCCGGCCATTCGGGCGGCGAGTGGCAGGTAATTTCGTCCGTTTTGGACGCTTTCGGGTTCTTCGGCTGCGGAGAACCAGGCAAATGGTTTGTTTCCGCTGGGTTTGAATTGATCGAGGCTGGTTTCGGTATAATTTCCGAGTTGGTATCCCATTGCGTTCAATTCCTGGTATAGGTTTCGTTGGTCGCTTTTGCGTTGTTGGAAGTAATTGAGTCCGCCACCGATGAGCAGGTCGAGGGGTGTTTGAACAAAAAAGGGTGCAATTGCTTCCATATCTGCCCGATCGGGCACATGAGCAATGAACGCGGCAGGGGTTGCGTGGGTGATGCTGCAGCTGGCAATGAGTCCGGTAGCCAGTCCTTGCGCGCGAGCCTGTTCGAGGATGGTGCGGCAGGGTTTTTTGTTTTTATACACGCCGATGGCGCTGTTGTAGGTTTTACAACCGCAAGCCAGTGCGGTAGCGGCGGCGCCGGAATCGGTAATTAATCGATTGTGTGCATGGGTTTTGACCAGGCCTGAAACTGGGAATCGTTCAATTTCGAGGTGGTTTTGGTTGCTGTACAAGCCGGCTGTCAATTGGGTGAGTCCCATTCCGTCGCCGATGAGGAGGATGATGTTTTTGGGACGGGCGTTGGCGGGCTTATGAGCCGGTTTAAGGAAAGTTTCCGGAGCAGCAAGGAGGGAAAGGAACAGGCAGATTTGAGCGATCATGGGTTTGTTTCGGAGGGTAATTGGTCGGGAAGAAGCCAGTTTTCCATAAAATTGATCAGGAGTCGCACGCCATAACCGGTAGCGCTTTTTCCTTGCGCGAATTCGGAGTCGGCGAAGGCCATGCCTGCGATGTCGAGGTGGGCCCAGTTGGGGTGATTATTTGTAAAATGTTCGATAAATTTGGCGGCGGAGATGCTTTCGGCCATGGGTTTTCCGGTAAAATTACGGAGATCTGCGACATCGCTTTTCAGGTCGCTGCCATATTCATCCCACATGGGCATGCGCCAGAGGCGTTCTCCGCAGTTCATTCCGGCTTGCGCCAATTGTTCGGCCAGTGCATCCGAGTTGGTAAACAAACCGGCCGCCTGGGTACCGATTGCGCGGATGATGCTGCCGGTGAGTGTGGCGAGGTCGATGAGTACATCGGGGGTTTCCTGTTTCAGCAAATAGGCCAAAGCGTCGGCCAGGATGAGGCGGCCTTCGGCGTCGGTATCGGTTACTTCGATGGTTTTTCCGGCGCAGGATCCGATGACATCGCCGGGTTTAAGGGCGTTTCCGTCAATCATATTTTCGGCTACGGGAATTGCGCCAATCATGCGCACGGGGAGTCGCAGTTTGGCGGCGGTCATAAAAGCGCCTAAAACGGCAGCGGCGCCGCCCATATCGCTTTTCATGAGGTGCATGTTGTTGGATGGTTTCAGGCTAACGCCGCCGGTATCGAAAGTAACCCCTTTCCCCACCAAACCGAACACGGGTATTTTATTTTTGCGTGATTTGGGGCCGTATTCGAGCCACAGGAGTGCGGGCGCATGCGGGCTACCTTTTCCCACAGCCAGGAGTGCCTCCATTTTTTGCGTTTTGAGATTATCTGTTTGCAGCACTTTAACGGAGAATCCCCACAATTTTCCGGTTTTTTCCGTCCAATCGCACACATATTCTGGAGTTTTAATATTTCCCGGAGCATTGAGCAAGTCGAAAATTTCGGAATAGGCGTCGGCGAAGACTTGTGCGCGGATGGCAGCGGGTTCGGTTTCCTTGATGTATTTTCCGGGCAGAACGAGTTGCAATTCTGATTTGGCGTTTCCAAATTCAATTGGGTGCTGTTCGGCGGCGGGCGTACGGAATTTGCCGATATCATAAAGACCCATTAAGGTACCGCAGAGGGCCGCCTCGCTCATACGCTGTAGTTTTTCGGGTTCGATGTGGCGCAGGTCGATGCCCACTTTGGCGGGGAGTTTTTTCTTAAAACGGGAAGTCAAGCTGCGCAGGTTTTGGCAGATGTCCTGAAATCCGTCTTTTTTACCCAAACCGCAAAGATAGATTCTGCGGCCGGGCACACCGGCGCCATAGAGGGTAAGTATTTCTTTAGGGTCGGCCTTGAAGTCGTTTTTCAAGGTTTCAGCATCGACACCTGTACGCGCTGCAATATCGGCCAGTCGGGAGGGGAGTTGTTCGTCCTGGGTGAGCGGTAGAATCAGGGTATCGGGTACTTTTTTGTCGAGTAATTTTACCAACATATTCCAGCAAAACAAATATTGTTCAAAATCAACCGACGCGTTCGGCGAGTTCCAGCCAGCGCAATTCCTTCAATTCCAGGGTTTCCTGCACTTTACTGAGTTCGAGAGAGAGTGCTGCGGCATCGGCGGCATTCAGATCGGCTGCATTGAATTTTTCGAGTATTTCTGTTTTTTTACCTTCAAACTGAGCGATTTCGCGTTCCAGTTTTTTCAGTTCGTTTCGTTCGGTATTGGAGAGTGGGGGCAAAGCATTGGAATTGGGGCTTAGGGCTGTGGGTTTGACCTGGGCAGCCTGAATTTTCTCCTGCGCTTTTTTTTCTTGTTGTTCGGTGCGTTTGATGGCGCGGTATTCGGCATGGGTACCATTAAAATCGCGTATCAGGCCGTTTCCTTCAAAGACAAAGAGGTGATCCACGAGGCGGTCCATGAAGTATCGGTCGTGTGTGACAACGATGAGGCATCCGGGGTAGTCTTCGAGAAAGTCTTCCAAAACCTGCAATGTCATTACATCGAGGTCGTTGGTAGGCTCGTCGAGGATGAGGAAATTGGGATTTTTCATCAAGATGGTAAGCAAGTACAGGCGTCGGCGTTCGCCTCCGGAGAGTTGGCTTACATACACCTGTTGTTGGGGTCGGGAAAACAGGAATCGTTCGAGCAGTTGTGCTGCGCTGAGTTCTTTTCCTTTTTCAAGGGGGATGACCTCGGCGATGTCGCGGATAACGTCAATAACGCGTTTGTCGTCGGCGAGTTGAATGCCTTCCTGGCGGTAATGGCCGAAGGTGATGGTATCGCCTACCACCACTTTTCCGGTATCGGGTGCGAGTGTTTGGGTAATTATTTGGAGGAAAGTAGATTTTCCTGCTCCGTTTTGGCCCACGATGCCAACGCGTTCTTTTCGTTTGAATTTGTAGGTAAAATTTTCGATGAGTTTTTTGGCGCCGAAAGATTTGCCGATGTTATGCAATTCGACGATTTTAGATCCCAGCCAGTTTTCTTTGATTTGGATGCTCATTTCGTCCTTTTTGACTTTCAGGGCATCATTGGCTTCTTTTCGATCGAAATAGGCATCTACGCGGGCTTTTGCTTTGGTGGTACGTGCTTGCGGGCTTCGGCGCACCCAGTCCAGTTCGTTTTTGAGCAATTTGTTGGTCCGTTCGTAGGTAGTGGCTTCTACTTCCTCGCGGAGGGCTTTTTTTTCCAGATAGTCGGAGTAATTCCCGGAGTATCGCCGCAATTGTCCGCCTTCGAGTTCGATGATGCTGTCGCACACATTTTCGAGGAAGTAGCGGTCGTGCGTCACCATAAACAAGGTAATGCCGGGTTGTTGGAGGTACTCTTCGAGCCATTCGATCATTTCCACATCGAGGTGGTTGGTAGGCTCGTCAAAAATGAGGAAATCGGGTTCTTCGAGTACGATTTTGACCAGTGCGAGGCGTTTTTTTTGTCCTCCAGAGAGCGATTTTACTTTTTGCTCCAGGTTGGTCATGTTGAAATTGTAGAGCACTTCTTTCACACGCGCATCGAAAGACCAGGCTTTGAGGTCATCCATGACGGCCATGGCATCGTGGAGAGCCTGGCTGTCTTCGGGGTGTGCGAGTGCATGTTCGTATTGTTGAACAGCGCGCACCATGGGGTTTTGGGGATCGAGCACTGCGCTGAGCACATCGAGTTCGGGGTGAAAGTCGGGTTCCTGGTCGAGCCAACCGATGCGAATGTCTTTACGCAGGATGATTTTGGCGTTTTCCCCCTCTGATCCTTCTTTTCCGGCAATAACCCGCATGAGTGTGCTTTTGCCCGTACCATTTTTGGCGATTAGTCCGATTTTTTGCCCTTTGTCAATGTTGAGGGAAATATTTCGAAACAGCACTTTTTCGCCGTAACTCTTCGTAACATTTTCGAGTGATAAAAAATTCATACCTGAAACCAGACCCAAATCGTGGGCAACGCAAGGGTTGTGAAAACAAAAGACAAAGATACGACCGATTCAGACGCTTTTGTGCAGGAACTTGTGATTGGAGCAAGATAAATGCAAGAAAAAAACCGGAAATTTGCGCGCTGTCCTCTGCCTGGACCTGCGTTGCAGCAAAAATGTGCTGCAATTACGGATTAAATGTTCTTATTTGAGTGATTGACGGATATGAGTCGTAAAAACAAATTGCGCAAATTTGCCGAAATTGTGTCGTTTCCCAATGTATACGAATGTTACAATGTGCAAGAGCCTGCACTGGTTGGGGTTAACATGACGCCCGTGGAAATGAAGGGTGCCTGGCATCGGGATCATTTTAAGAATGAGCACCCGATTACGCTGGAATTGGCATGTGGCGGCGGCGAATATACCGTTGACCTGGCGCGGCGATTTCCCGACCGAAATTTTATCGGAATCGATGTAAAGGGCAACCGCTTGTGGGCCGGAGCAAGAACTGCGCTGACGGAAGGCCTGCACAATGCGGCTTTTCTACGCACCCGCATAGAGGTGATTGCTTCTTTTTTTGCGCCCGGCGAGGTTTCTGAACTCTGGATTACCTTTCCTGATCCCTTTCCCCGCGAAAGTCAGGAAAACCGAAGGCTCATGGCGCCTATGTTTCTGGAGCGGTACCGGGAAATTTTAAAACCCGGCGGTCTGCTGCATCTCAAACACGACGATGCTGTTTTTTTTCAATACAGCCTGCAGGTGATCAACTCCGATGCCCGTTGTACTTTGCTGTACCAAAACGAAAATATATACGCCTCGCCTTTGTTATACCCCGAATTGGGGATTCAAACCCTTTATGAAGGCAAACATTTGGCAGCAGGAAAAACCATCAAATATTTGCGCTGTACCATATCCTAATGTACTTTTTGCTTTTATGGAACACAAAAAATCCGTTTTTTCAAGTTTTGCAAAAGGGAAACTGCTGTTGAGCGGCGAATATTTTGTGCTCGACGGCGCCAGCGCCCTTGCGTTGCCCGTTCGTTACGGACAGTGGGTACGTGTGGAAACCTGGAAAGAAGCGGCTACCCTGTCGTGGACCAGCAAAAATGAGGATGGCGTGGCATGGTATCTGGCCGAATTTGCTTTGCCCGAGCTGGAGGTAATCAGCGACACCGACCGAAAAGTAAGCGAAAACCTGAAACAAATTCTGAAGGCCTGTCAGAAGCAAAACCCTGACTTTCTGAATGGCAAAACCGGGCTTAAAGCGTTGACGCAGAACACGTTTCCACGCAACTGGGGACTGGGAACTTCCAGTACGCTCATTGCGGCTTTGGGTCGCTGGGCAGAGGTGAATCCTTATCGGGTTTTGTTCGAAACCATGGGGGGCTCGGGGTACGACATCGCCTGCGCATA
This sequence comes from Bacteroidota bacterium, assembly GCA_018969455.1. Lineage (GTDB taxonomy): Bacteria > Bacteroidota > Bacteroidia > Chitinophagales > Saprospiraceae > M3007. Next base: position 13,872 of record JAGWYI010000013.1, read on the forward strand.
CGCAGAAGGCCCTTTGTTGTACCGACTTGAAGGGCAATCGCCTCACATTGAATCGGTTGTGTTTGATCCTCCATTTGCAGAAAACCTGTATTTTGTGTATTTGGGAAAAAAACAGGATAGCCGGTCGGGGATTCAGCAATACCGCAATTTGGGTCGGGTTGATCCGGTGTTGATTGCCGAAGTGAGTACGCTTAGCTTTCAACTGCTGGAAGCAAAGGATTTAGCCTCCTTTGAGCAAGTGCTTTGGGCGCATGAACGTTTGGTAAGCAGTACTCTGGATATTCCAACGGCGCAATCCTTGCATTTTCGCGATTATTGGGGCGTTGTGAAGAGTTTGGGGGCTTGGGGAGGCGATTTTGTGTTGGTTACGAGTACGCGCGGAGACGCGGAGACACGCAGGTATTTTTTGGAACGCGGATTTTCGGTTGTATTGGGGTTTAGGGAAATGGGAGTTTCCGAAAAATAAACTCCGAACCGCAGCATTTCGAACTCCAAATTTCGAAGCAGGTGGAGATGTCTTTGGCTTTTTGTGCTTTCATTTGCTTGTTTTTTACCAAAGTGTCAAAATATACGTAATATTTACGACCTTTTTCTGTCATATTGAATGTCTGGGAAAAGCATTTGGTGTTTGAAATTAGTTTTATCATGGTCTTTTTTCAGCCCCCATTAACGCGAAAACTGGTACCGTATGCCTGCATACGCACCCGCCCAGGCGCTGAGTTGCGGCGCATTGTGGATCGGTATTTTCGGAAAATTGGAGGGCACTACCAAAGGTTTGAAATCAAAACCATCGGCGCGTTTGGGTTCAGCGATGTAAAGGTTGGCGCTGACACCCAAGGCCAAATGCCATGCGCCCCAAACGCGGATTTCCAATGCCGGCAATATCTGTTCCCAGGCGTGAAATTTCAGGTTATTTTGGCCTTCCACTTCAATTTGGCGATGAATTAAATCCAAACTGATGCCTATCCGGCTGTTGAAGCGGCGGAATGCACCAAATCCGGCGCCATAACTCCATACCAGGGGGCGTGTATCATGGGCCGGGGTGCATCCGGCCGTAAAAATGGTATACAAGCGCGGGGTGCCCGATTTGAAGGCTAAATTGGCCCATTGTACCTCATTAGATGCCGTTTCCAATACAACATAGCCCCCTTTCCTAGAGAAATTGAGCAATCCTATTTGCATGCCGTCAATTTCCCCGGCCGAATTGATCAATCCCATCTGCAAACCCCGCAGCTTGTGCGCCCGATTGAAAACGCCCGCAAGCTGCATGCCCCGCAAGGTATCTGCCAGGTTGAACAATCCGGCTGCCTGATGCCGCACCTTGCCATGCCGCATCCAGTTGCCCAGGCCAGCCAGCTGGGCATAGGCCTTGCCGTGCCAGGCCGCATTGAACAAGCCCGCCGCTTGTACGCCTGACAACTCCGATTTCGCCCAATTGTACAAGCCCGCCGCTTGCAATATGGTTGCCGTATCGCACTGGTTGGCAATGCCTGCCGCCTGTACCGAAAAATGCCCGCTCGGAGTGAGATTGAACCCACCGGCAAGTTGCACAGAGGCGCCCCGGGCTGCATGGGCCAAATTGATGAATCCGGCAGCCTGCAATCCGCGAACCGCGCCTCCGCATCGGTTGTAAAAGCCCGACAATTGTACTCCCTCCACGTTCTCCCGCACCTCGTTGAACAGGCCGGCGCCTTGAAAGCCAACTACCTTGCCGCGCGTAATATTGCCCAGGCCCGCGATCTCAAAACCGCGTACGCCGCGTGAATAACCCACCACCGCATTGATGGATACCTCGTTGATCACTTTGCCACTCAGCACATGGTTGGTTCCGATGGTGGGCAACAGCGAAAACTGAAAACGCCTTTGAAGCGAATCTTTTACATTCAAACCGGTTAAAAACTGGCTGGAAGAGGTCCAGATCCGCTCGAGCGAACCCGCGGCTTTGTTAATTTCGGACTCCAGGAAGGTGTAAGACTCGGCTTTGGCAGGTACAGAATCGATGTGAATGTCGATTTTGACAAACCGGGGTGTTTGGGAACTCACCTGAAGCAAGGTGTCGCGGTAGGCCAGTTTGGCGATGACGATCTGGGAATTGGGTTTAACCGGAAGTTCGTAATAACCATTGGCGTCGGTGGTGGTGGAACGCAGGGTGGTGCGGTCGTACACCGTTACATTCGACATTTTTTGGCCGGTTCGGGGGTCGCGCACATATCCGATCAGTTTTTCATCGGGCCTTTTTACCTTTTTCAAAATCAAATAATTGCCGCTTTGCTTGAAAGTATACGCACTGCCAAACATTTCATGCAGCGTTTCGCCGATGGTCTGGTTTTTGGCCACCAGCGTGACCGTTTGCCTGGAGTCCAGAATGGCAGCATTGTACGACCATTCGAAGCCGCCTTTTTGCGCAATTTGCGCCATGGCGTCTTTAATGGGCGTTTGGTAAAACGATACTTCGATGCGGCGCAACAAAACATCATTACCACGCAGGAAAAAAGGCGCAAAAAAACAGGGCAAGCACGCCAGCAACAAGCAAATTGTTTTCATAGCAGCTTATTCCCCGCAACCGGTTCCGTCGAGCACATACTGGCCGTCGGGCAATTGCGAAAGGTTCAGGTTAAAGGTTTCAGCGATCAAATCCAGGAGCCTTTTAAGGGGCAAATCGTTGTAGCGCCCACTGAGCGGACAGTTTTCCAGGCCTTTGTTTTTCAACAAAATACGTACACCGTAGGCATTTTGCATTTGTTGTACAACTGCACCCAGCGGGGTACCATCGAATTGGAAGGCCCGGGTTTTGTATGCCAGTGTATTGGGGTTTTGCGGGATCTGGTTTTTACTGAGTTTTCCTTGCACGATGTCGTACACCACCTCCTCACCGGCTGCCAGGAAAATTTGTTCTCCAGGGGTACGTACCAGCACTTTCCCTTCGGTCACCGTGACGGTTATTTTGCCAGGTTCAGTGGCATTGTCGACGTTAAATGCTGTTCCAACTGCTTGTATCTCAATTTTTTGTATTTCGATAACAAACGGTTTGGATTGGTCGTGCGCCACTTCAAAATAAGCCTCACCGTGCAATTGCATGCGTCGCTCTTTTTTGTTGAAATGGCTAGAAACCGTGAGTCCGGAATTCCGGTTGAGGGTCACAATGGATCCATCTTTCAAGGTATCAACCAAAATGGCATCAGAAGCGGCTGTGATTTCGCTTGCTTTCCCGGGTTGAATTTGCTGCAACAAAAAGAAGGCTGCGATCAGAAGGGCGCAAGCGGCAACAGCCTGAATCCAGAACCGCATGTTGCCCCCTCGTTTGGATCGCATCGGGACGGATTGATCCTGAAGCCGCGCTTTTACCCTTTCGAGTGCCTTTTCGGTATTCACCGTTCTTCGGGGCGCTGTTCGCGCGTTTGCACTTAAGTCCCAAAGTTTTTGTAAAGATTCAAAATGATGCTGATTATCAGGGCTTTGCGATTGCCATTGATGCAAAAATTCCTGCTCATCCGCATCCGCTTCACCTGCCAGTACTTTAGCAATCAGCACATCTATATCATGGTAATATTCTTTCATAATTGGAGATTAGAAGTGGAACAAGGTAAAAATTCCGATTGCCAGGATCGTAATTAAATAATCGGCCAATTGCACCCGCAGAAGTTTCAGGGCTTTTCCCATTTGGGTTTCCACGGTTTTAATCGAAATTTCCAGTTGATCGGCAATTTCCCGGTATTTGAGCGACTCAAATCGGCTCAATTCGAAAATATGCCTGCATTGGGGCGGCAGGGATTCCATGGCATGCTGGAATTTTTCCTGCAACTCGGTGCTCGTTTGGTCCTGATAGCTGTGCTGCTTGTCCAATTGGCCAGCGTTGAATTGTTGATACTTCGATTTGGTTTGCAAATGCCGGATTCGGTTCAGGCAGGCATTGTGTACCGTTTTGTACAAATACGCTTTGATCGAATGGGTGATCTCCAATTCGGTGCGGCGCTCCCAAAGTTTTACAAAAGCCTGTTGTACCACATCTTCCGCTTCATCCAGATCGGCCTCTGTGAATTTGGCGGCATAATGGCACAAAGATTCGTAATACGTTCGGAAAACCGCATCGAAGGCCGATGCATCACCCTGGCGGATTGCCTCCAGTTGTGTGTTTTCGTTGTGATGTTCCAAGACTTACGGGTTTGGTCTGTATGGAGACACGCAAGGGGCAGCATACCCTTACGCAGGTTTGAAATTTTGTTGGAAAGATAGGCGGGGATTGACGCTCTTTTTTACCCCAGTTCCTCGGCAACCCAGCCCTCAATATTTTTAGTCTGACTCGAAAAATTCACCCCGACGCCGATCACTTTTTTGCCTTTTTCCCAATACCCCTGGTAGTACTTTTTGTGCTTGATCTGCTCTAAGGCGACTTGGGCGCTTTCGTCTAATTTGTACTCCAGGATGTATACCCGGGTATCGGTTTCCACCAGGCTGTCGATCCTCCCGTCGCTGGTGCAGACCTCGCTTTGAATGCGGATGCCGAGGTAGGAAAACAACAAATGGATGGCGGCATGAAAGAATTTTTCCGGGTATTTTTCCTGCAAAAAATAGGGTAGCCCTTTGAATACACCTTGCAAGATGCGGATCACAAGCTCCAGGTCATTGGCCTTGAAGGCATTGCGCATCCGAATGATCAATGAGGCAGAGAGTTCAGCGTCTACGCCGACGAAAGCTTCAATGAGAATTTCGAGCATAGAGTCCCGGACTTCCTTGTTGGGGTAATCCAGCTGAATCAACCCGTCTTCATCTTTTTCTTGAATGGTCAGGTAACCCGTTTGAAAAAGGATGGCGATGGGTTTGAGACGATCCAGGTCAAAACTTTCAAATCCAGCAGGATTGACGGGCGGAAAATGCAGGTCGAAAATGCCTTCTTGTTTGAGCAAATTGACCAGGAAGGAAGGCGTTCCGGTAGCAAACCAGAAGTTTTTAAACTCCTTTTCGTAAAAAAACAAGTTGCAAGACACAGGATTGTACACCCTTCCGGCGGTGGCTTGAAAACAGTAGCCATTGTACCAAAGCCGCATTTGATCTAATAATTCGCTGGCGGACACCTTCAAATGCGTCGCAGCGGCCTGAATTTCTTCCACAAAATTTTCCTCCAACTCGCGTTGGGTGTAGCCCAACATGGTCGCATAGTCCGACTGCATGGTCAAGTCAGTCAGGTTGTTCAGCCCGGAGAAAATACCCACTTTGGAAAATTTGCTGACGCCCGTGAGAAAAACCAATTCAATAGAGGAATCAAGGTCCTTTAAAACGGTATAAAACTCCTTTAAAATTTCGCGATTTTGGTAGGCTTTTTCGATTTCCTTTCCCAAGTAATTAATGATCGGTGCATCGTATTCATCGATTAATACAACTACTTTGTTTTCTTGCGCAAGCTTGGTGATAAGTTCCTTGAATTTGCCAGCATTCCCTTCATTTTCTAGAGAAACATTGAAGGCTTTGGCTTGATTGTTCAACTCCTGATTCAAGGCCGCAGCCAGCCCCAAACTCTGAAACCCAATAGAGGTAAACGAAAGCCGAATCACCGGATGTTTTCGACTCCAATCCCACTTGTCTTCAATCCAAAGGCCTTTGAATAACTCCTTGTTGCCACTGTACAACTCCTGCAACGTAGAAATGGTAATGGACTTGCCAAAGCGCCGGGGACGGGAGAGAAAATGGTATTTACCCCCAGCGGTAATGCGGTGGATGTACTCCGTTTTGTCGATGTACTTGTAGCCGCCTTCAATGATGCCTCGGAAATCCTGTAGCCCAAGCGGAAGTTTCTTGCCCATATAAAGATTGTTTGCGCTTTGAACACAAAGATACAGAACTATTGCTGTAATGGAAGTTTGGCGAGATGGGGCACAAACTGCGGATTATTATAGTGGCGAATTAAGAGCCTGTAAAAAATTATATTTTTAATAGGCTCTAAGACAAGAACCTCAATTTTATCCTAATATTGCGATTGTATTCGCAAAAAAAGCGTTATTTTTGCGAATGCAATCGCAAAATCATGATAAAACGCATTCTTGAACAACGTATTCGCGACCGGCTCTTCACTGGAAAGGCTATTATTCTGATAGGGCCACGCCAGACTGGCAAAACCACGCTCCTCCACACGATTTTTGGGAATGAACCTGGCGTGCAATGGCTTAATGGCGACGATCCGGAAACCCGTTTACTATTGGAGGAGGTTACTACCCTCAAATGGAAACGCATGCTGGGTGAAAGTAAGGTTCTGGTACTCGATGAGGCCCAGCGCATCGCTGATATTGGATTGAAACTCAAACTTATAACCGATCAAATTCCCGAGGTGCAGGTGGTGGCTTCCGGGTCCTCTGCTTTTGAATTGGCCAATCGCATCAATGAACCCTTGACCGGTCGAAAATGGGCGTACCATTTATTCCCTTTGTCGTACGCCGAAATGGAAGCGCATCATGGTTTTATAGAGGAAAACCGGCGTATTCCTGAGCGCTTGGTGTATGGTTATTACCCAGAGGTGGTGAACCATCCGGGGCAAGAGCAGGAATTTTTGAGCCAATTGATGGACAGTTTTTTATACAAAGATATTTTGATGTGGGAACGTATCCAGAAACCGGAAAAACTTACCCGGCTGCTACAAGCCTTGGCATTTCAGGTGGGCAATGAGGTATCCTACAACGAATTGGGTCAGATTGTTGACCTGGACAATCAAACCGTGGAAAATTACATCAACTTATTGGAGCAGACCTTTGTCATTTTTCGATTGCAGCCCTTGAGTCGAAATTTGCGCAAAGAATTAAAGACCAAACGCAAAATTTACTTTTACGATAATGGCATGCGCAATGCCATCATTGCACAATTTCAGCCGCTGGAGTTGCGCCAGGATGTGGGTGCCCTTTGGGAAAACTGGCTCATCAGCGAACGCAAAAAAGCGCTACATTACCAAGGAATT